>NZ_JAEKEG010000022.1 GCF_016651255.1 Pseudomonas sp. TH10 | reverse complement strand
GAATGTCATGGCCGACCTGATCGTCAAAAGCGTGTTCGCCACTTTGCCGGACATCATCGACCCGCCGGCCGAAGCCCTGCCTGATCACCTGACGCCGCAGGCAAAGATTACCCAGCAATTACGTTTCATCTTTATCGGCCTCAAGCACTGGCAAGGGCTTGGCAGCACGGAGTAAGTGATTCCGCCCATCCGCCACAAGATGGTGCAGCACCAAAATGCGGCGCACCAACATCAGGCAAACCAGTCGACTAATTAGGATATTTCCTACGCTCCGACAGGGATTTCCTACATCTCGTCCGATTGGCAAGGCCCTTGCTCTAGCCTGAGCATTGTCCATAGCTGGAAGTTTTCCGATGCTGGTGATTCACCGCAGAATCGACCCCCAACCCGTCTGGGCCGCTGAATTGCACCTGACCTTCGAAGCGCGGAGTAAAAGCCGTTTGCGCTGTTTCAGTGCCGAGGGTGAAGACGTCGGGTTGTTTTTGGAGCGTGGCCAGGCGCCGCTGCATGACGGCGAATGCCTGCAAGCCGAAGATGGCCGAATCGTCCGCGTTTGCGCGCGTCCTGAACAACTGCTGCACGTCACCTGCGCCAACGCTTTCGAATTGACCCGCGCCGCGTATCACCTCGGCAATCGCCACGTGGCCCTGCAAGTTGGCGATGGTTGGCTGCGCCTGCTCGACGACTACGTGCTCAAGGCAATGCTGGAACAACTCGGTGCACAGGTCGAAGCCATTGAAGCGCCGTTCCAGCCGGAACACGGTGCCTACGGCGGCGGCCATCACCATTCACGTCACGGCGACGAAGATTTCAACTACGCGCCAAAACTCCATCAGTTCGGCGTGCGCCTGTGAATCCGGCCTGGGCGCTGCTGCGCCTGGCCAGTCCGCAACTGCCGATTGGCGGCTACAGCTATTCACAAGGCCTGGAAATGGCGGTGGATAACGGCCGGGTGAACAGCCCCGACAGTGCGCGACGCTGGATCAGCGACCAGTTGCTGCTCAACCTGGCTCGTTTTGAAGCGCCGCTGCTACTGGCTCATTGCGAGGCGGCCGCCGCCGACAACTGGAGCGAGTTGCTGCAACGCTGCGAAGAACATCGCGCCAGTCGCGAAACCCGCGAGCTGCATCTGGAGAGCCGGCAGATGGGCTATTCGTTGCAGCAACTGCTCAACGGCTTGCCGGAACTCGACGCGCCCGCCCGCACCTTTCTCCAACAATGCAGCGAACCGCATCTGGCGCTCTGCTGGGCACTGGCCGCGCGCGCCTGGGGCATCAGCCCACAGGATGCCCTTGCCGCATGGCTGTGGAGCTGGCTGGAAAACCAGCTCGCGGTCTTGATGAAAACCCTGCCGCTGGGCCAGCAAGCCGCCCAACGCCTGACCAGCGAACTGCTGCCGCTGCTGCAACAAGCCCAGCAGGACGCGACCCGAATCACCCCCGAACACTTTGGCAGTGCCGCTTTCGGCCTGTCCCTGGCGTGTATGGCCCACGAGCGCCAGTACAGCCGTCTATTCCGTTCCTAGGAGAATCACATGAATACACAACCCCTGCGCGTCGGCATCGGCGGCCCGGTCGGCTCCGGCAAAACCGCGTTGACCCTGGCCCTGTGTCTGGCGCTGCGCGAGCGCTACAACCTCGCCGTCGTGACCAATGACATCTACACCCGCGAAGACGCCGATTTTCTGGTGCGCAACGAAGCCCTCGCGCCAGAACGCATCATCGGCGTTGAAACCGGCGGCTGCCCGCACACCGCGATCCGTGAGGACGCCTCGATCAACCTTGAAGCGGTCGATCAACTTAACCGACGCTTTCCCGGGCTGGATCTGATTCTGGTGGAGTCCGGTGGCGACAACCTGTCGGCGACGTTCAGCCCGGAACTGTCCGACCTGACCATTTACGTGATCGACGTTTCGGCCGGCGACAAGCTGCCACGCAAGGGTGGGCCCGGTATCTGCAAGTCCGACCTGCTGGTGATCAACAAGATCGACCTGGCGCCGCTGGTGGGTGCCTCGCTGGAGATGATGGACAGCGACACCAAACGCATGCGCAACGGCAAACCGTTCGTCTTCAGCAATCAGAAAACCGGTCAGGGTCTGGAAGAGATCATCGCCTTCATCGAACGTCAGGGCCTGCTGACTGCTGCCTGATTCACGACTTATCAACAAGGAAGCTTATTCATGACACTTAAACGCATTCTCGGCGCGATCGCGCTGCTGCTGGCACCGGCTGTCGCCTTTGCCCACCCGGGCCATGGCGACAATGGATGGATCGCGGGTATCAGCCACCCGATCGGTGGCCTTGATCACTTGCTGGCGATGGTTGCCGTGGGGTTGTGGGCGGCGCAGCAGCAAGGCGCCGCACGCTGGGCACTGCCTTGCACCTTCGTCGGCACTATGTTGCTTGGCGGATATTGCGGCTTTGAAGGTCTGAGTATGCCTGCGCTGGAAAGCGGGATCGCGGCGTCGGTGCTGGCCTTGGGTCTGGCAGTGGCTTTGGCGGTACGCCCACCTTTGGCCATGGCGGTCGGGGCAACGGCTTTGTTTGCACTGTTTCATGGCGTGGCCCATGGCCTGGAACTGCCTGACATGTCCAGCCCATGGGCCTACGCGGCCGGATTTGTCCTGGCGACGGCGGCATTGCATGCCGCAGGTTATGCGGTGGTTCGAGTGCTGCCGCAGGCAGCGGCGCCACTGGTCAGGCTGGCAGGTGCGGCCTCGGCGGTGACCGGGGCCTGGTTGCTGGCGGGCTGAGTTCTGTATGGCCTGGGCAGGCCTCATCGCGAGCAAGCTCGGCTCCCACAGGGTTCGGTGGAGACAGACAATGGGGTACCGGCCCGGATCCCCTAGGGGGTTGTGAATACCCCTGACCGGATTCCGGCCTTGGTCCTGTGCGAGCCGGGCTTGCCCGCGATGGCGGCCTGACAGACACCGTGTCTCTCAGGCCTGCTAACATGTCGCGCAATCGCCCCTGCCGTGACGACGCCAGCCAATGCAGCCTGTTTCCCGCTCCGCCTCCCAGCCAGAATTGACCGCCCTGTTCGCCTCGGTGCAGCAGCATTTCCAGAACGTGATCGTGCCACTGTGGCAAGGCCCCGGCTGGAACGCTGAACTGGACCTGCCCTACGAGGCACTGGATGCCGAACACTCGCCACTGCCGCCCCAGCGTTATCGAGCCATGGCGTGCGCGCGGCAGCTGTATGTGTTTTCCAGCCTGATCGGCCAGGTGCCCGCCGCCGAAGAACGCAGCGCGCAGCTGTTCAGTTCTCTGCAACGACACTTCCACGACGCCGAACACGGTGGCTGGTTCTACAGCATCGACGCGCTGGGCGCGCCACTGGACCCGCGCAAGGACCTCTACACCCACGCGTTCATCCTGTTCGCCTGTGCACACTACTGGGACAAGGTGCGCGAGCCTTCAGTCGGGCACGTGCTCGATACCGCGCTGGAGGTGATTGCGCAGCGCTTCGCAACAGGCGACGGCCTGTACGAGGCGTGTCTGGAGCGCGACTGGTCATCGCTGCAAACCGGGCCCTTGCAGAACCCCCTGATGCACCTGGCAGAAGCCTTACTGGCGACGCTGGCGGCACGCCAGGACGACGCTGTGCAAAGCATGCTGGTGACGTTATGCACAGCCATGCAGCAACGCTTCATCGATCCGCAGCAATGCGTACTGATGGAAAAGCCGCTGGGCGCTGTGGATAACTGGTATGAACCGGGGCACCAGTTTGAATGGTACTTCCTGCTCGAATCGTCACCGCTGCTGCGCGGCTCGCAGCTGCACGCCTCACTGGAGCGGGCGTTCGCCTTCACCGAACAATCGGGGGTGGATCCACACTCAGGCGCCGTCAAGGCCATGCTCGAGCTGAACGGCCAGGCCAGGGACGCCACCCAGCGCATCTGGGCCCAGGCGGAATACCTGCGCGCGCTGACCTTGCGGCCAGACGCCGAAGCCGCAGTGCTGCGTCAACTCCTGGCCTTGCAGCAGAACTTCCTGCATGCCGGAGGCTGGCATGAGTGCCGTGATGAACAGGGCCAGGTGAGCCGCAAGGATATGCCTTCAACCACGCCCTATCACCTGGCGACCTGTTATCGCGGGCTGGCGGAGTATCTGGGCTAATCCGGCAGCCGTCATCGCGAGCAAGTTTTGCTCCTGCAATTGACAGCCTTCACTGCGAGCAGGCTTTCTCCTGTCGGAGCAAAGCTTGCTCGCGATGGCCATCACTCCAGCATCAAGCCTTGCCGCCGTCACGATGAATGGCGAACCCAGCCCAGGTCTGGCTCACCGGCATCAACTCAAGGCTGTTAATGTTGATGTGCGCAGGCGCATTCATGACCCAGAAAATCGTTTCGGCGATGTCCTGCGGCTGGATCGGCTCGGCACCCGCGTACGTCGCGTTGTAACGCTCCTGATCGCCAGCGAAACGCACCAGCGAAAACTCGCTCTCGCACAGCCCCGGCTCAATGTTGCTGACCCGCACACCCGTGCCCTGCAAGTCGCAGCGCAGGTTCAGCGAAAACTGTTTAACGAACGCTTTGGTCGCGCCATACACGTGGCTGCCCGGATACGGATAGTTACCGGCAATGGAGCCGAGGTTGACGATACCGGCGCCACGACCATGGGCGATCAGGCGCGGCAGCAGCAAGCGCGTGGCGTACATCAGGCCTTTGACGTTGGTGTCGACCATGGTGTCCCAATCGTCCAGATCGCATTTCGGCGCCGGGTCCACGCCCAGCGCCAGACCGGCGTTGTTGATCAGGCCACGCAGTTTGGCGAACGATGGCGGCAGCTTGGCAATCGCCTCTTCCATCGCCTTGCGGTCACGGACATCGAGGACCAGACCGAGCACTTCAGTCTGCTTCGACAGTTCGGCGCACAGCGCATCAAGGCGTTCTTCACGACGGCCGGTCAGCACCAGTTTCCAGCCAGCCTCGGCAAAACGGCGGGCGCAGGCTTCACCAAAACCGGACGTTGCGCCGGTGATAAACAGGGTGTTGGACATCGTGTTCTCCTTGCTTCGGCCACCGGAGCAGCCCTGAAATAGAAAATCAGCCAGCAGCATGCCCGGCCTAGCAGGCACCGGCAACATCGAGCAACTGTACAAAAAACGACCACCCAGCGCCAAGCCATGGCCCGCCTGGCTTGCAGCCATGTACGCGCACGTTATCCACAGGCAGGTCCACAGTTAACGGGGGCAAGTCAAAAAGCCGCAAGCCGCTGTGTACAAGGCTTTGCGGGCAGATCACAAGTTTTTAGCTTGACCCTCGACCACGGGCGTTGTAGCCCATGGCATTTTGCACGATCCAGCTGCGTCACAGACGATGGCTCCAAGCCAGTAACTACGGCCCTCAGCCGAGTCTTTCCAGAGTTTAACCACAGACTTATCCACAGGATGACCGGCTTGGATTCAGAGCCATTAAACGTCCAACAAAATGGTTGACAAAGCCGGCCAACCCACCGCCAAAAATGCCTGATCAAAAAACAACCACATTGCTACAGGCCTTGATTACCGTGGCTTCAGCCAGCTACTCCCACGTTATTCACAGCCAGCTCCACAGCAAACGGGGACAAGTCAAAACTGTGGAAAAACAGCCATTTGCAGCGTCTATATGTCGCGCTTTGGCAGGTAGCGGAATTTGTTTTCCACAATTTCGGAATACCGCGCACCCTGCACCTGCGCGAGCGAGCCTGCTCGCGATAGCGGTCGTCCTGCGGGACATTTTTCGACTGACATTTCCCTATCGCGAGCAGGCTCGCTCCCACAGGGTCCGGCGGCAGTGCAGATAAAAAAAGCCCCGACGATCGCTCGTCGGGGCTGTTGATATCTCGGCAACGAATCAGTGCCCGCCCAGATAAGCGTTACGCACCTCCTCGTTCACCAGCAACTCCTTACCCGTGCCGGTCAGGCGAATCTCGCCGTTGACCATCACATACGCCCGATCCGACAGTTTCAACGCATGGTTAGCGTTCTGCTCAACGAGGAAAATGGTCATGCCGGTTTTGGCCAACTCGCGCAGGGTCGCGAAGATCTGCTTTACCACGATCGGCGCCAGACCCAGGCTCGGTTCATCGAGCAGCAGCAACTTCGGCCGGCTCATCAAGGCGCGGGCGATGGCAAGCATTTGCTGCTCGCCGCCAGACATGGTCATCGCCCGTTGCGTACGTCGTTCCTCCAGCCGCGGGAACAGTTCGAACATGCGCTGCATATCTTCTTTAGCGTACTTGTCACCAATTGGAATGGTGCCCATCAGCAGGTTTTCCTCGACGGTCATGTCGGGGAACACCCGCCGCCCTTCCGGCGACTGCGCAATGCCGTTGGAGGCGATGTAGTGCGAAGACTTCTGGGTAATGTCGACGCCTTGATAAAGGATCTGCCCGCCCGCCGCACGTGGCTGGCCGAAGATCGACATCAGCAATGTCGACTTGCCGGCACCGTTGGAGCCGATGAGACTGACGGTTTCGCCTTCGTTGATCTGCAGCGAAACGCCTTTGAGTGCCTGAATCGGCCCGTAGAACACGTCCAGCTCCTTTAGCTCGAGGATCGGTTGAGTCATACCAACTCCTCTTCATCGGCGCCCAGGTAGGCCGCAATCACTTTCGGATCGTTGCGAATCGCTTCCGGTCCGCCTTCAGCGATGACAATGCCGTGGTCCAGCACCACGATGTGGTCGGAAATGCTCATTACCATGCCCATGTCGTGCTCGATCAGCACCACGGTCAGATCGTGCTCGTCGCGCAGCAGCCGGATCATCGCGCTCAGCGCTTCGGTTTCCTGAGGGTTGAGGCCGGCGGCCGGTTCGTCGAGGCAGATGATCTGCGGCCGCGTGCACATGGCCCGGGCGATTTCCAGACGGCGTTGCTGGCCATACGAGAGCTCACCGGCGAGACGGTTGGCGCAGTCCACCAGATCGACCACTTCCAGCCAGTAGAACGCGCAATCCAGCGCATCGCTTTCGGCCTTGCGGTAACCCTTGGTGTTGAGGATGCCGGCGAGCATGTTGCGGTTGACCCACATGTGCTGCGCCACCAGCAGGTTTTCCAGCACCGACATTTCCTTGAACAGGCGAATGTTCTGGAAAGTCCGCGCCAGGCCTGCGCGGTTCACCAAGTGAGTGCCACCGAACATCTTGTAATACAGGCGGCTGAGGAAGGATTTCGGCGAAACGAAATCGGTTGGTTTGAACGACTCACCGAGCAGTTTGATGACGTTAGTCTTCTGGCCGCGCACGTTGAGTTCGATCTTGCCGCCGGAGGCCTTGTAGAAGCCGGTCAGGCAGTTGAACACCGTGGTCTTGCCCGCGCCGTTAGGGCCGATCAGGGCGAAGATCGAGTTGCGTTTGACCTTCAGGCTGACATCGCTCAAGGCCTTGATGCCACCGAAGTGCATCATCAGTTTTTCCACAGAGAGTACGACTTCACTCATGGCGCAGTCCTCTCATAGTGAATGGCACCTTTGCGTGGAGTGACCCCGGTACGGCTGATGCGGATCAGCCCACGTGGTCGCCAGATCATCATCAACACCATCAGGATGCCGAACAGCAGCACGCGATATTCAGCAAAGCCGCGCAACAGTTCCGGGGCGACGGTCAGCACGAATGCGGCGATCACCACGCCGATGGTCGAACCCATGCCGCCGAGCACGACGATGGCCAGAATCAGCGCCGATTCGAAGAAGGTGAACGAGGTCGGGTTGACGAAGCCTTGATAGGTGGCGAAGAACACCCCGGCAAGGCCGGCGGTCGATGCACCGATAGTGAATGCCGAGAGCTTGACCAGTACATGGTTGAGGCCCATTGAACGGCAGGCAATTTCATCTTCACGCAAGGCTTCCCAGGCGCGGCCGACCGGCATTTTCACCAGACGATGCTTGATGTACAGCACGGCCAGGACCACGAGGAACAACACTGCATAAATGAAGTAGTACTTCACGTCCGGGTTGTAGGCGATGCCGAAGAACTCGTGAAACGGTACCCCGCCATCCTTCGCCCGTTTGCCGAACTCCAGGCCGAAGAACGTCGGCAGAGGTGCAGCCATGCCGTTCGGGCCGCCGGTCAGCGACAGCCAGTTGTTGAGGATCAGACGAATGATTTCACCGAAGCCCAACGTCACGATCGCCAGATAGTCGCCGTGCAGGCGCAGCACCGGGAAACCGAGGATGCAACCGGCCAGACCCGCCGTGATCGCCGCCAGTGGCAGCACGGTCCAGAAGCCCAGCCCCAGATATTGGTAGCCGAGCGCCAGACCGTAGGCACCGATGGCGTAGAACGCCACGTAACCGAGGTCGAGCAGACCGGCCAGCCCGACCACGATGTTCAGCCCCAGCCCCAGCAGCACGTAGATCAACCCGAGGATGACCACGCCCAGCAGGTAGGAGTTGGAGACAAACGGGAAGACTACGGCGATGACAATCATCAGCGGGATGATCCAGCGCAGGCGTGATTTGTGATCGGCAGGCAACACATGCACGCCAGAACCGGTGCTCTCGAATCCGTCGAGAATCTTCAGGCCCTTGGGCGTTTGCAGGAACAGGCTGAGGGCAAAGCGGCCAATCATGACGATGCCAATCAGCCACGCTACACGGGTCGGTTCAAGGTTGAAGCTGTAGCCCTCAAGAACGACGCCGACAATCGGCCCGAATACGATCAGGGCAATCAGGCCGGCCAGAATCGCCTCAACCAGGCTTTTTTTGATATCAATGCTTTTTGGGGTGGTTGAAGACATCGCTTACACCTTCGACACAAGAGGACGGCCCAACAGGCCCTGCGGCCGGAAGACCAGAACAAGTACGAGCAGCGAGAAGCTGAACACGTCTTTGTAGTCGGAGTTGACCAGGCCGGAGAACAGCGACTCGGAGATCCCGAGAATGATCCCGCCGAGCATCGCTCCGGGCAGCGAGCCGATGCCGCCGAGCACCGCTGCAGTGAACGCTTTGATGCCGATGACGAAACCTGCGTAGAAGTCGAACGTGCCGTAGTTCATGGTGATCAGCACGCCGGCCAACGCCGCCATGGCTGCACCAATGATGAACACATAGGAAATCACTCGGTCGGTGTTGATCCCCAGGATCGAGGCCATCTTGCGGTCTTGCTGAGTGGCGCGGCACATACGGCCGAGCTTGGTGTACTTGATCACGTAGGTCAGCAGGCCCATGCCGACGAACGCGGCCACGAGGATGAAGATCTTGGTGTAGGTCAGCTGGACGAAGCCGGTGCCGATATCGATGCGCCAGGCGCCGGTGAGTAGCGTCGGAACACCCTGTTGGCGGGCGCCCTGACTGATCTGGGCATAGTTTTGCAGAATCAGGGAGATACCGATGGCACTGATCAGTGGTGCCAGCCGGGTGGAGTTGCGCAGGGGTTTATAGGCGACTCGCTCAATGACCCAGCCATACACCGCGGTGACGACGATGGTGAAGATCAGTGTGCCGAGCATCAGCAGCGGGAAGGATTCGATACCGAAGTACGCCAGCAGAGCCAGACTGATTGCCGCCAGGTAAGCGGAAATCATGTAAACCTCGCCGTGGGCGAAGTTGATCATGCCGATGATGCCGTAGACCATTGTGTAGCCGATGGCGATCAGGCCGTAGACCGACCCGAGGGTCAGGCCGTTGACCAGTTGCTGCAGGAAAATACCATCCATAACGCAATCTCACGCAGTGAGAACCTGCACACCTGTGGGCGTGCGGCTCTTCTAAGGAAAATACAGATATACGTCGGAGCAATGTCAGTCAGGATCAACCCGTTCCACACCGTCCCCTGTGGGAGCTGGCTTGCCAGCGATAGCGGTAGGACATTCGACAAATTGTCTCCTGTCAGTCCGTCATCGCGGGCAAGCCCGCTCCCACAAGGGAGATGTGGATTCAGCCGATCGAGTCAGCCCTTACTTCTGTTTTTCCAGCTGGTGGTATTTGCCATCCTTGTCCCACTGGTAAACCACGTAGTCGGAGACTTTCAGGTCGCCCTTGCTGTCCCAGGTCTTTTCACCCATGACAGTCTTGACCGGGTTCTTCTTCAGCCACTCAGCCGCTTTTTCGCCCTTGTTCGACTTGGCGCCGTTGAAAGCGGCGGCCAGGGTCTGAACCGAAGCGTAGGCGTACAGGGTGTAGCCTTCTGGCTCGGTGCCGGCCTTGCGGAACGCGTCCACAACGGTCTTGCTCTCTGGCAGCAGACGCGGGTCGGCACCGAAGGTCATCAGTACGCCGTCAACGTATTGCGGGCCGCCAGCGGTGGTCACCAGTTCGTCGGTGACGATGCCGTCGTCGGACATGAATTTCACGTCTTTCAGGCCTTCGGTACGCAGTTGTTTGACCAGTGGACCGGCTTCCGGGTGCAGGCCGCCGAAGTAGACAACGTCGGCACCGGCCGCGCGGATCTTGGTCACCAGGGCGCTGAAATCTTTCTCGCCACGGGTCAGGCCTTCATAGATGACCGGCGTCACGCCGCGCTTGATCAACTGGGCCTTGGTCGCATCGGCCAGGCCTTGACCGTAGGTGTCCTTGTCGTGGATGACCGCCACTTTCTTGCCCTTGAGCACATCGACGATGTAGTCGCCGGCGACGATGCCTTGCTGGTCGTCACGCCCGCACATACGGAACATGGCGCTCAAGCCGCGCTCGGTCACCTGCGGGTTGGTGGAACCCGGAGTGATCGCAATGATGCCGGCTTCGTCGTAGATCTCGGAAGCAGGAATGGTCGAAGAGGAGCAGAAGTGACCGACCACACCGGCGACTTTCTGGTTGCTCAGGTCCTTGGCGACCGTCACGGCCTGTTTCGGCTCGCAAGCGTCATCACCCTTGACCAGCTGGATTTTCTCACCGTTGACGCCGCCCGCCGCGTTGATGGCGTCCGCTGCTGCCTGTGCACCCTTCATGTACTGCTCGCCAAATGCCGCGTTGGCGCCCGTCATTGGACCCGCTACGCCGATTTTGATATCAGCCTGAGCAAACGCAGAAACACCCAACGCAGTAGCCACTGCGAGGGCCAGAAAGCCTTTCTTGTAAAACGTCTGGGACATGAGGTGGTGCTCCAAGGTTTTTTTTAGTTGGCACTGCGACTTCACTTCACTGAATGCTCAGAGCAAGGGCCGTGCCATCGGTTTTTTATTCTTCAAAAAGTCGCTGCTTTCTTGTTATTTCGACTGTTTCGTTCCCATTTTCATTGGGCGTGCAACCGTCTAAACCGCGGAAGGTGAAACCGTTTATTTTTTCAGGCGCAACCCGCCTGCGCCATCATTGCAACCGCGGCACCAAACGACGTGCAACCAGCCTGTAACAGCCCGCGTCACCGAAGTGCACACCGCTGGTGCGGGACTGCTACAACCCGCACCATTACAGGCTAGTCGCTGCATCGGAAAGCGCCGCTTCCGGCAACAAATTTCAACACTCAGATGACGATGCGCAGGCACTGGCCCGCGTGATACAGCGAGAACCCGGCCTCGTACAGACAGCTGCGCAAGCCCACGCCAGCCAAGGGCTGCATCGGTGCGAAGGGAATCGGCAGCGCTTGCCGATTACCGTCACACAGATAATCCGCGAAGGCTTTGCCGACCACGGTGCCAGTGGTCACGCCACGGCCGTTATAGCCGGTGACGGCCACCAGCCCGGGCGCGGGTTCGAACAGACGCATCAGGTGATCGGGGGTAAACGCAATACGTCCGGTCCAGGTGCATTCCCACTCGACCGGCTTCAGATTGGGGAAGTAATGCTGCTGCACGCGATCGGCCCAGGCCTTGAGAAACCAGGCCGGTTTCTGATTGCCATTGCCGAGACTGCCGAGCAACAGGCGCCCTTCTTTATCGCGGCGAATGCTGCTGAGCACCTGCCGGGTATCCCAGGACCCCTGGCCACCGGGCAGGATCTGTTGCGCAGCATCTTCAGTCAGCGGCACTGACGCCACCTGGTAGTAATAACCGGGGAAGAAATTACGTCGCAGTTCGGTCCAGTCGCCCTCGGTGTAGGCGTTGGAAGCGATGACCACCTGTTCGGCCAACACCGAACCCTGCGCAGTCTGCACCGACCATTTCTGGCCCTGACGTTCCAGCCGAGTCACCGCTGAGTGGTCGAACAACTGCCCGCCCAGGCCAATGGCTGCCTTGGCCAGGCCACTGGTGTAGGCCATCGGGTTAATCGTACCGGCACGCCGATCCAGCAGTGCAGCGGCAATTTTGCGGGTACCGGTGGCTTGCTCGCAGGCCTGGCCTGTCAACAATTCCACCGGCGCGCCGCGACGCTTCCATTGTTCTTCACGACTGCGCAGATCCGCTTCGCCACGGGCGTTATGCGCCATGTGCAGCGTGCCTTCGCGGCGCAATTGGCAATCGATGTTGTACTTGTCGACCAGGCTGAACACCAGGGACGGCGCGGCACCGAGCATGCGATTGAGCTGACTGCCCACCGCCTGGCCGAACCCGGCTTCGATTTCGTCAGGAGGGATCCACATCCCGGCGTTGACCAGGCCGACGTTACGCCCAGACCCGCCATGACCCGCGCGATGAGCTTCGAGTACACAGACGCTTTTGCCTTTTTCCAACAGATGCAGCGCCGCCGACAATCCGGTAAACCCGGCGCCGATCACGCAGACATCGACTTTTACCTCGCCCTTGAGCGCGGTGTTATCCGGCCTTTGTGGCGTGAGTTTTTCCCACAGACATTCTTCGCGTAACGGCATTGCCAGACTCCAACAGAAACCTGCCAAACACACAATTCAATGTAGGAGCGAGCTTGCTCGCGATGGACGTCAACGATTACGCGTGCTTGCTGCATGAACGCGTTACGTTGACGTTTTTCGCGAGCAAGCTCGCTCCTACAGGGCGATCACCGATCAGTCAAACGTGATCCCCTGAGCCAACGGCAACTCCAGCGAATAGTTCACGGTATTGGTCTGGCGGCGCATGTAACCGCGCCATGCATCCGAACCCGATTCACGGCCGCCGCCGGTCTCCTTCTCGCCACCAAACGCGCCGCCGATTTCCGCACCGCTCGGGCCGATGTTGACGTTGGCAATGCCACAGTCGCTGCCGACCGCCGACATGAATTGCTCGGCTTCACGCACGTCGGTAGTGAAGATGCACGACGACAGGCCTTGAGGCACTGCATTGTTCAAACGCAGCGCTTCGTGGAAATCGCTGTAGCCGACCACATACAAAATCGGCGCGAAGGTTTCACTGCACACCACATCGCTCTGCTCCGGCATTTCGACGATGGCCGGCGACACGTAGTAGGCATTGGGGAATTGATCTTCGAGTTGGCGCTTGCCACCAAACACCCGGCCGCCCTCGCTTAGCGCCTGCTCCAGCGCATCCTGCATATTTTCGAAGCTGTGCTTGTCGATCAGCGGGCCGACCAGATTGCCTTCCAGCGGGTTGCCAATGCGCACTTTCGAATACGCGGCTTTGAGGCGGGTGACGATTTCTTCTTTCACCGACTCGTGGGCAATCAAACGACGCAGCGTGGTGCAGCGCTGGCCGGCGGTGCCGACAGCACTGAACAGGATCGCGCGTACGGCCATGTCCAGGTCGGCACTTGGGCCAAGGATCATCGCATTGTTGCCGCCCAGCTCAAGGATGCTGCGGGCAAAACGCGCAGCGATTTTCGGGGCCACTTCGCGGCCCATGCGGGTGCTGCCGGTGGCGCTGACCAACGCCACGCGCGGGTCATCGACCAGCGCCTCGCCTGCATCGCGACCGCCGATGATCACCTGGCAGAGATTGGCCGGAGCGTCACTGAAGTTTTTCACCACGCGATCAAACAGCGCCTGACAGGCCAGCGCGGTCAGCGGGGTTTTCTCCGACGGTTTCCACACCACCGGGTTGCCGCAGACCAGCGCCAGCGTGGTGTTCCACGCCCACACCGCAACCGGGAAGTTGAACGCGCTGATCACACCGACCACGCCCAGCGGATGCCAGCTCTCACGCATGTGGTGGCCCGGACGCTCGGAGGCGATGGTCAAACCGTACAGCTGACGCGACAGGCCGACGGCGAAATCGCAGATGTCGATCATCTCCTGCACTTCGCCCAAACCTTCCTGAGTGATCTTGCCCGCCTCCCAGGAAACCAGTTCGCCAAGATCATTTTTGTATTCGCGCAATACTTCGCCGAACTGACGCACCAACTCACCGCGACGCGGGGCCGGCACCTTGCGCCAGGCCTCGAACGCATGATCTGCGCGACTGATGTGCTGCTCGACTTCGGCCGGGCCTTCCCAGTTCACGGCGGCAATGCGACTGCCATCGATGGGCGAATGCACCGGCACTTTGCCGTTTTGATAAAGGGCCGGGTTCACACCAAGACGATCAAGCAATGCGGCAACCATGGGTCACTCCTCAAGCGAAAAACTGAATGTGTGCGGGCGCTTTTTCGCGACCGGGCAGGCCTTTAGTTGTAGCGTCACAATGGCGAGGCAACAAACGACCTTTACGCGAGATATCATTCCGTTTATTCATGCTGAGCATAGAAAGACAAGAAAAAGGGATCACCCATGCTGAACAAACGCCACTTGCCATCGATTACTGCGTTGCAGTGCTTCGAGGCCGTGACCCGGCACCTGAGTTTCACCCGGGCCGCCGAGGAGCTGAACCTGACCCAGAGTGCAGTCAGCAAACAAGTCGCACAGCTTGAAGAGTTGCTACAGCATTTGTTGTTCCGCCGCGTGCGCCGCCGTTTGCAGATGACGCCTGCTGGAGATTTGTACTTGGTGGAAGTACGAAAAATCCTCACGCAGGTGGAAATGTCGACCCATTACCTGCGTTCCTACGGCGGTGAGACTGAAGTCCTGCGTGTCTCTACACCGTCGACTTTCGGTGCCCGCTGGCTGGTGCCGCGCCTGAAAGGCTGGCGTTTGCGTCATCCGTCGATTCATCTGGATTTGTGCAACGAGCAGGAAGCCGATGATCTGCTGCAAGGTCGCAGCGATCTGGCGTTCTATTTCGGCCAGGGTTCACGGCCGGGGACTGAATGTTTGAAGTTGTTCGGCGAAGAGCTGGTGCCGGTGTGCGCGCCCGGCAGCCTGCCGGCCACGCCTTTCACCGACCCAACCCAGCTCGCCGACCTGGTCCTGCTGCAAAACGCCTCCCGGCCACAAGCCTGGCACGACTGGTTCGACAGTCAGGGCTATCACACCGAACACAGCTACCACGGGCCGCGCTTCGAAACCTTCTACATGTGCATCCGCGCCGCCCAGGTAGGCTGTGGCGTGGCGTTGTTGCCCAGGTTTCTGGTGGAAGAGGAATTGGCCGACGGCAAACTGGTCATACCCTGGCAGCATGCGATGCCCAGCACTGATTCTTACTACCTGGCATACCCGGAACATTCGGCGGACGTGCCGAAGGTGCGCGATTTCGTGAAGTGGATGCTGGAGCAGATTGATAGCCCGGATATGCCGCAAAACTGAGGCATCACAGCGCCTATTGGAGAGCGAGCTTGCTCGCGAAGGCGTCGACACATCCAACAGATTGATCGTCTGAGACAACGCTTTCGCGAGTAAGCTCGCTCCCACGGGATCTCCAGCGTCTAAAAAATCGCTGGCAATAACTGCCGTTGATATGCGCCACTAGCCCCATTCATTGAATCAGCTGCAATGTCGCCGCCACAGGCCGCGGCCAGCCTGGAGAACCCCTTTATGAGCGAGAGTGTGTTTGCCGATCGCATCGTGCAGAACCTGCTCGACACCGACTTCTACAAACTGACGATGATGCAGGCGGTGCTGCACAACTACCCCAACGTCGAAGTCGAATGGGAGTTCCGTTGCCGTAACAGCGAGGATTTGCGTCCGTATCTGGCCGAGATCCGCTATCAGATAGAGCGTCTGGCCGAGCTGAGCCTGAGCGCCGATCAACTGAGTTTTCTTGAACGCATCAGCTTTCTGAAACCGGACTTCCTGCGCTTCCTTGGGCTGTTCCGCTTCAACCTGCGCTACGTGCACACCGGGATCGAGAACGGCGAGCTGTTCATCCGTCTGCGCGGGCCGTGGCTGCATGTGATTTTGTTCGAAGTACCGCTGCTGTCCATCGTCAGCGAAGTGCGCAACCGCTATCGGTACCGGGAAGTCGTCCTGGAACAGGCGCGTGAGCAGCTCTATCGCAAGTTCGACTGGCTGACCGCCAATGCCTCGGCTGACGAGTTATCGCAACTGCAAGTCGCCGACTTCGGCACTCGCCGGCGGTTTTCCTACCGGGTGCAGGAAGAAGTGGTCAACGTGCTCAAGCACGATTTCCCCGGCCGTTTCGTCGGCACCAGCAACGTCCACCTGTCGCGCGAGCTGGACATGAAGCCCTTGGGCACCATGGCCCACGAATGGATCATGGCGCACCAGCAACTCGGACCGCGCCTGATCGACAGCCAGATTGCCGCGTTGGATTGCTGGGTCCGCGAGTATCGGGGCCTGCTCGGCATCGCACTGACTGACTGCATCACCACCGATGCTTTTCTCGGTGATTTCGATCTGTTCTTTGCCAAGCTTTTCGACGGTCTGCGCCACGATTCCGGGGATCCTGTGGTCTGGGGCGAAAAATGCATCGCGCACTATCACAAGCTCGGTATCGACCCGATGAGCAAGACCCTGGTGTTCTCCGACAGTCTGACCTTGCCCAAGTCGCTGGAGATATTCCGTGCACTGCACGGCCGGATCAACGTCAGCTTCGGCATCGGCACCAACCTCACCTGTGACATTCCGGGTGTTGAACCGATGAGCATCGTGCTTAAAATGACCGCATGCAACGGCCAACCGGTGGCGAAGATCTCCGACGAGCCAGGCAAGTCCCACTGCAAAGACCCGAATTTCGTCGCCTACTTGCGACATGTTTTCCAGGTTCCTGCCGATTCCCGTCTATCTAGCAAGGAGTGAATTCATGCAAGCCGTACAGCGTGAGATTGCGCAGCAGCTCAAGGTGCAACCGCCGTTCGCCGACTACCAGGCCTTGCAGGCCGAAGTCGCACGGCGCATTACCTTCATTCAGGATTGCCTGGTCAACTCCGGGCTCAAAACGCTGGTGCTGGGCATCAGCGGCGGCGTCGACTCGCTGACGGCGGGCCTGCTGGCCCAGCGCGCCATGCGTGAACTGCGCGAGCAAAGCGGCGACAACAGCTACAAGTTCATCGCTGTGCGCCTGCCGTACGAAACCCAGTTCGACGAACACGACGCCCAAGCCTCAGTGGACTTCATCGCCCCGGACGAACGCCACACCGTCAACATCGGCCCAGCGGTGAAGTCGCTGGCCAGCGAAGTCGCGGCGTTTGAAGGCAAACACGCGGTGTCGGTGGATTTCGTCCTCGGCAACACCAAGGCGCGGATGCGCATGGTCGCCCAGTACACCATCGCCGGCGCGGCGCATGGGCTGGTGATCGGCACCGATCACGCGGCGGAAGCGGTGATGGGCTTCTTCACCAAATTTGGTGATGGTGCCTGCGACCTGGCGCCGCTCAGCGGTCTGGTGAAAAACCAGGTTCGGGCGATTGCCCGCAGCTTTGGCGCGCCCGAGTCGCTGGTCGAGAAAGTACCGACGGCCGACCTTGAGGATTTGTCCCCGGGCAAACCGGACGAAGCGTCGCATGGTGTGACGTATGCCGAGATCGATGCGTTCCTGCACGGCGAGCCGGTACGTCAGGAAGCGTTCGACATCATCGTCGCGACGTACAACAAGACCCATCACAAGCGTGTGATGCCGTTTGCGCCTTGAATGCGGCGGCGCCATGACCAGAGCCATCGCGGGCAAGCCTTGCTCCCACAGGTACTGCGCCATGCCATCAGTTGAGGCCGACACAAACCCTGTGGGAGTAAGGCCTGCCCGCGATGAACGCTGACGCGGTCAAAAGCCAGGCACAAAAAAGCGTCCGCAATGGACGCTTTTTTGAAGCTGATTCGCTTACTTCAGTGTAATCGTGCCTTTCATCATCGAGATGTGGCCAGGGAACGAGCAGAAAAAGCCGTAGCCGCCATCTGCAATCTTCGCCACGTCGAAGGTCAACGAGTCGGTTTCCTTGGCGCCGATGATTTTAGTGTGGGCGATGATGCGAGCATCGCCTTCTTTCAGGTAATTCTTGTCAATGCCGGCGGCCAGGCCATCGGTGGCGATTGGCTGCATGTCAGCTTCTTTGCTGATCACCAGGTTATGGCCCATGACGTTCTTCGGCAGGCTGCCGGAGTGGGTCAGTTCGACGGTGAAGGTCTTGCAGCTCTTGTCGATCACGATTTCCTTGGTGTTGAAGGACATCTGATCGGTGGAGTCAACGGTGGTTTTGCACTCGGCAGCCATCAATTGGCTGCTGGCCAGCGCCAGCAGGGATACCGCAACAACTTTGGAAAACATGGTGAATCTCCAAGGCAGGGTTAACAAAAACACTAATGGTTGAAAGACTGCCTGAAATCTTCGCAAGTTCCTATGACTTGAGTCAAAAATTGTATACAACTTTCGGGCTATGACACCGATCGAAACAATCTACCAGCCAGATGCCTGGCCCGGCCCTATCATCGGTCCATCGCCATTTACCTGGACTCCGTCATGACCCTCAATAGCCTGTTGTGCAGCCTGCTTGCCGCGTATGCCTGTGGCGCCAGCGGCAGTTACGAAACCGCTGCCCGCGACCTTTAACCCTTGGATCGCTAACGCCGTGCCTTTACCCTGTGGTCATCGTGACCGTGGAGCAAAGCATGTCATTAGCATCCGTTTGTGTTTTCTGCGGTGCCAGCACTGGCACCCACCCTGCTTATCGTGAAGCGGCTATCGCCCTTGGGCGTGCCATCGCCGAACGCAAGCTGACCCTGGTATACGGCGGTGGTGCCGTGGGTTTGATGGGGATAGTCGCGGATGCCGCCCTGGCAGCCGGCGGGGAAGTCATAGGTATCATTCCGCAAAGTCTCATGGACAAGGAAATCGGCCACAAAAGCCTGACTCGCCTGGAAGTGGTCGATGGCATGCATGCGCGCAAGGCGCGGATGGCCGAACTCAGCGATGCGTTTATCGCGCTGCCCGGCGGCCTCGGCACGCTCGAAGAGCTGTTTGAAGTCTGGACCTGGGGCCAGCTCGGCTATCACGGCAAGCCGTTGGGCTTGCTGGAAGTGAACGGTTACTACAGCAAACTCACTGCATTTCTCGACCATATCGTCGGCGAAGGCTTCGTTCGCGCGCCACACCGTGACATGCTGCAAGTGAGCGAATCGCCGCAAACGCTGCTCGATGCCTTGGATAACTGGAAGCCGACCGTCACGCCAAAGTGGGTCGACCAAAAACCCGGTTAACCCTCTGACGTCGATACAGGGCAGAATACGCGCCGCTCAACCTCACCTTCGACCCTAGAGGATCGCCCATGGCCAAACCCAATTACTCCTTCGCCAAACGTCAACGCGACTTGGCAAAGGAACAGAAGAAAGAGGAAAAACTTCAGCGCAAGAAACAAACCGCTGAAGAAGCAGCACTGAACCCTGAGGGTGAAGTGGCAACGGAAGACGATGTTGATGCAACTGAAGCACCGAAAGATCAGGCGCCCGACGCCTGAGCCCCACCGGGTTTGATGATCGAATCAGACCCTGCGGATTTGTGTCCAGGGTTGGCAGCGCTGCTGCTGACCCTGAAGGAGCTGCCGAAGGCTGCGATCTTTTGATCTAGCTCTGCAAACGCTCTGGAAACGCTCAAGATCAAAAGATCGCAGCCTTCGGCAGCTCCTACCGGAGGATGCGCGTTAATCCAGGGGCATCACGGTGACGCGTACTTCCGGATCGTGGTTGCCGCCGCCGAGGATCACCCCGCGTAGCGGCGACACATCGGAGAAGTCCCGGCCCCAGGCCAGGGTGATGTGCTCCAGTGCCGGCTGCACGTTGTTGGTCGGATCAAAATCGACCCAACCCAGTACCGGGCAAAACACCGACACCCACGCATGCGATGCATCGGCGCCGATCAATCGCGGCTGCCCCGGTGGCGGCTGGGTCAGCAGATAGCCGCTGACATAACGCGCGGCCAGGCCGCGGGAGCGCACACACGCCAGCATCAGATGCGCGAAGTCCTGACAGACCCCACGCCGCCGCTCCAGCACTTCTACCAGCGGCGTCGCCACCTGGGTGGCCTCGGCATCAAAGGTGAATTCGCTGAAGATCTTCTGCATCAACGCCTGCACGCCCATCAGCAACGGCTGCCCCGGCGCAAAACAACTGTGCGAGAACTCGACAAAACTGCGCTTCAAATGCACATACGTTGACTGAAAACGATAGCGGCAAGCCTCAAGCAAATCGGCAGACAACGGCTGGCTGCTGTAGGTCAGCGCGTCGCGGGTCTGCTCCCACGCGGGGGATTGATTGAAGTCGAGCGCCGGTCGCGCCAGCACTTCGACGCTGAGCCGCGCATTGACCTGCAACTCATCATGCGGTCGCTCGAACGCGAGTCGGGTCAGCGGATTGCCGAATACGTCCAGTTCGTCCCTGCGAGAGGTGGGATCCGGACTGATCTGCAAGCGCTGATCGGTGCAATGCTGCCAGGCGCAAGGCCGGGGCCACAGGTGCGCCAGTTGCTGCGCGAGCGACACCGGGCTGTCGTAGTGATAACAGGTGTCGTGGAAAATCTGGTACTGAGCACTCATCAGACGGACACCGTACGCTGGCTGACATCATCGACATGAGCAAAATGGCGCAGGGCCAGGCGATCCGACACTTGCCCACTGGCCTCGGCAATCTCTTGCAGCAAGTCCGCCAGACCATCGAGCGCCGCACGCACGCTGGACTCGCCGAACAACGGGTTTTCCAGACAGCCCAGATCGAATCGCGCCAGACGCTCGACCAGTGATGACAAACCCGCCTCCCGTGGCGCAGCGAAATCATCGTTCAAACGTTTCACCGTGCGGGTGACCAGTTTCAACTGGAACAACACCGCGTGCGGGTTCTGCTCGTCGAGCAGCAACAGGTCGAGCACTGGAATCAGCTGCGCCACCGCCAAATAGCGTGACCGATAAGTGATGCTGCTGTTGCCCAACTCCAACAGCCATTCCAGCCCCGCCTGATCGAACGCCCCGGCGCCACGCAGAAACGCCGCGAGGCTGCCGCTGAGAAACTGCAGGCGCTCGATACGGCGGCCGATCATCAGGAAGCGCCATCCCTCATCGCGGGTCATGTCGTCCAGGGCAAAACCCGACAGCGCCGCCAGCGACATCACCAGACGGTTGAGGAAATCCAGCAACTCGCCGAAGTCAGGCTCGGCGGTTTCCAGTTCCATCGCTTCGCGCTGCAATTCCACCAACGCCTGCCAGTTCTCTCGCGAGAGCTTGCCACGCACCTGCGAAGCGGCCCATTGCAAGCGTTGCAGGTTGGAGCGCAGGCTGAACGACCAGTCTTCACCGAGCAGTGCCGCCAACAACCGCTCCGGCAGCTCGCCTTCATCCGGCAACAGCGTCAATCGCTCACCGAGCTCGACCGCTGCCTGCAACGCTTGCGGGTCATCACCGTCGACGTAACGCGTCAGCATGATGCGCAGCAGCCGCGCACTGTCATCGCAGCGCTCGCAATATCGACCAAACCAGAACAGGTTTTCCACCACCCGCGACGGCAGGTAGGGGTCGCGACGAACCAGATCGTGCACGCCGACATTGCGCTGGGTTTTCCATTGTTCGCCACTTGGCGGCCGATCACCAAGCACCCAGGTGTCCTTGCTTGCCCCGCCGCGTTGCATCGACACCACCTCGGCATCGGCCTCAGCGGCGACCCGGGTCAACCCACCGGGCAGCACGCGATAGCCGTCACGACTGGCCACCGCGTACATACGCATACCAATTGCACGGGGTTGCAGTTGACCGTCCTCAGGCTGCCAGATCGGCGCTTGGGAGAGCTGAGCCAATTCTTGCGCGACATAGGCATAAGGCCGCGCCTGCATGCGCTCAGCCATTTGCTGACGCTGTTTTTCACTCAAATCACGACCAAACACCGGCGCGAAGCTTTGCGAGGGGAAGGCCGGTTTGATCAGCAATTCGGGGAGTTTTTCCAACGCCTGAGCCAGCACCGGCGCCTCACCGCACCACCAGGTCGCGATGGACGGCAGGATCAACTCTTCGCCAAACAGGTATTGATTTATTTTCGGCAGAAACCCGAGCAGGCCCGGCGATTCCAGGACACCGCTGCCCAATGCGTTGGCCACCAGCACGCGGCCCTGACGAACCGCTTCAAGCAGGCCCGGAACGCCGAGCGCCGAATCGGTGCGCAGCTCCAGCGGATCGCAGAAGTCGTCGTCGAGGCGGCGCATGATCGCGTGAACCCGCCGCAAGCCGCTGAGGGTCTTCAGGTAGACCGTGGCATCGCGCACCGTGAGGTCACCACCTTCCACCAGCGGATAGCCGAGTTGCCGCGCCAGGTAGAGATGCTCGAAATAGCTTTCATTAAAACGGCCGGGCGTCAGCAACACGATCAGCGGCGCCTCGGCATCGCTCGGCGCCTGGCGCGCCAGGGTCTCCTGCAGCGTGCGGAAGAAACCGGCCAGGTGCTGCACCTTCAGGTCACGGTACAACTCCGGGAACGCCCGCGACACGATGGTGCGGTTCTCCAGCGCATAACCCGCGCCAGAAGGTGCCTGGGTGCGGTCCGCCGTTACCCACCAGCGACCATCAGGCGTACGCGCCAGATCGACGGCATACAGGTGCAAAAAGCCCCGTCGGGCGGCTTGATGCCCTGGCAGGGCCAGAGGAAATTGTTGTGGCCGAACACCAGCTCGGCCGGCAACAGCCCCTCGGCAATCAAGCGTTGCGGGCCATACAGGTCTGCCAGCACGGCATTGAGCAGGCGCGCGCGCTGGGCAATGCCGGCCGACAATTGCTGCCACTCATCGACGGCGATCACATGCGGCAGCAAGTCCAGCTCCCACGGCCGATCCGCGCCTTTGGGGTCGGCGTAGACGTTGTAGGTCACACCGTTTTCGTGGATCTGCCGGGTCAACAGGGCCTGACGCTGCACCAGTTGCGCAGGGGTGCTGCGCTGCAATTGGTCGAACAACCGACGCCAATGCGCGCGCACGGCTCCGCTGTCGTCGAGCAGTTCATGGTAATTGCCCGCCGTCGGCGGGTAGCGGTCAAGCAGGTCAGGCATGGAAAGCTCGGCAGACAGCAAGGAACGGTCAGACTAACGCACGCTCATGACACCCGGATAGACGAAAAAGCCGGGCGTCGCGTACGGTTCAAAAACGTCGTAAATCGAGCGTCATTGGCAGCTCGTCGTTGATCTCCAGAAGGGGCACCGGCAGTTTCCCGGGGCTGTGGCCGATACGGAAGAACCGCGCCATGCGCCGGCTCTCGGCTTCGTTCGCGTTCACCGGCAAGCTGTCGTAGCTACGCCCTCCCGGATGAGCCACGTGATACTGGCAACCGCCCAGGGAGCGTTGCATCCAGGTGTCGAGCAAGTCGAACACCAATGGCGCGTGAACCGGGATGGTCGGCTGCAGGCAGTTGGCCGGTTGCCAGGCGCGAAAACGCACGCCGGCGACAAACTCGCCGACTCGTCCGGTCGGTTGCAGCGGCACGGCAACGCCATTGCAGGTCAGCAGGTAGCGCTGCGGCGGCAAGCCGCTGAGCTTGACCTGCAGGCGTTCCAGGGATGAGTCAACATAGCGCACGGTGCCGCCAGGCGCGCCCTCCTCGCCCAGCACATGCCAGGGTTCAAGCGCCTGACGCACCTCCAGTTCGATACCGCTGACCGCGTAATCGCCCACTTTGGGAAAGCGAAATTCCAGGTGTGCGGCGAACCACTCGGCACGCACGGGATAACCGGCCGAATTCAGGTCGACGATAACATCGGCAAAATCCTGTTCGATAAAGTGCGGCAACAGGAAACGGTCGTGCAGTTCGGTACCCCAGCGCGCCAGTTTCGGCGGTGCATAGGGTTCACGCCAGAATCGTGCGACCAGCGCCCGCAGCAACAGCTGTTGGGTCAGGCTCATGCGCGCATGGGGTGGCATTTCAAAGGCGCGCAGCTCCAGCAAGCCCAGGCGACCGGTTGCGCCATCCGGGGAATACAGCTTGTCGACGCAGAACTCGGCACGGTGCGTGTTGCCTGTCACGTCGATCAGCAGGTTGCGCAGCAACCGGTCCACCAGCCACGGCGCACAGTCCTCGCCAGGTTCGGGCATCTGCGCAAAGGCGATCTCCAGTTCATACAACGCATCGTTGCGCGCCTCATCGACTCGCGGCGCTTGCGACGTGGGGCCGATGAACAGCCCCGAGAACAGGTAGGACAGAGAAGGATGGTTATGCCAGTAGCTGATCAGGCTGCGCAGCAGGTCGGGGCGCCGCAGGAATGGCGAGTCGGCCGGCGTCGCACCACCCAGGACAAAATGGTTGCCGCCGCCGGTTCCGGTGTGGCGGCCATCGATCATGAATTTTTCCGTGGTCAGGCGAGTCTGGCGTGCCTGTTCGTAAAGAAACTCGGTTCGTTCGACCAGTTCGTCCCAGGTGGCAGAGGGCTGGACGTTGACTTCGATCACACCCGGATCAGGGGTGATGCGAAAGTTGCTCAGGCGCGGATCGCTCGGCGGCTCGTAGCCTTCCAGCAACACAGGGCAATGCAACTCCTCTGCGGTGGCCTCGATGGCGGCGACCAGTTCCAGATAGTCCTCGGCCCGCTCCAGAGGCGGCATGAACAGGTACAAGCGACCCTCGCGCGCTTCGGCACAGAAAGCGGTGCGGGTCAGCCAGTCGGCGGATTCGTCAATCTTTGGCGCGCGCTCCTCGACTACTGCCGGTTGGTCCTGGCTTTGCAACTGTGCCGAGTCGGGCAGCGGCGGGAACTCCTGGTTCGGATCCCGGGGATGGATAAAGGGATACTCTGCAGCCTTGACCCAGGGTTGCGAGCCCAGCGGCAGGCGATACCCCAAGGGCGAGTCACCGGGTACCAGCCGGCAATGCTCGTCGCGCAGGTACCAGCGACCGCTTTGCCATTGGTCCCCCTTGGCAGTACGTGCCAGGGGCAGTACCTGGCCGATGACTTTATCCAGGCCCTGGCTGAAGACCTTGCGCAGGCGCGCCCGCTCCAGGGGCTCTTCCAGGCGCGAATCTTCGGCGCTGACGTTCTGGGGCAATGTGCCTTCGCGCCAGAGGTAATAGAAATTGTCTTCGTAGGCAGGAAACACAAAGCGCGTCGGAATTTTCAGACGTTCAGCCACGCTTGCCAGGAAACGCCCGGCCAGTGCGCCGTCAGCGCCGTAGTCCTCCTGCTCGTCGGCAATCAACGCGCTGTTGCTCCAGATCGGCACACCGTCGCGACGCCAGTAGCAGTTCAACGACCAGCGCGGCAGTTGCTCACCGGGGTACCATTTGCCCTGGCCGAAATGCACCAGGCCATTGGGGGCGTAGTGCTTGCGCATGCGCTCGAACAGTTCGGCCGACAGGCGCCGCTTGTCTGGCCCGAGCGCGGCCGTGTTCCACTCCGCGCCGTCAGGGTCGTCGATGGAGACAAAGGTTGGCTCGCCGCCCATGGTCAGGCGTACGTCGCTTTCCAGCAGGTCCGCATCGATCTGGCGACCCAGCGCCTGAATCGCCAGCCATTGGTCTTCAGTGTAGGGCCGGGTGACGCGAGGCGCTTCCCAGACGCGCTCGACGGACATCTCATGGGTAAATTCGCATTCGCACGGTTCCACCAGGCCGCTGATCGGGGCCGCAGAGCCCGGATCGGGACTGCAGGCCAACGGAATGTGGCCTTCGCCGGCAAACAGCCCGGAGGTGGCGTCCAGGCCGATCCAGCCGGCACCCGGCAGATAGACTTCGCACCAGGCATGCAGGTCGGTGAAATCCACCTCGGTACCGGAAGGGCCATCGAGACTTTTCACATCGGCGGTCAGCTGGATCAGGTACCCGGACACGAAACGCGCCGCCAGGCCAAGGTTGCGCAACAGTTGCACCAACAGCCAGGCGGAGTCACGGCAGGAACCGCTCGCGTGTTCGAGCGTGTGCTCGGGCGTCTGCACACCCGGCTCCATGCGAATCAGGTAGCCAATGTCTTCGCTCAGGCGCTGGTTGAGGCCGACCAGGAAGTCGACGCTGGGCAAGGGTGTGCGGTCGATGCCGTCGAGGTAGGCCTTGAACTTCGGTGTGAGCGGCAGGGTTTCCAGATACGGCGCCAGTTCCTTGCGCTCGTCGACTGCGTAGGTGAACGGGATTTTCTCGGCATAGGGCTCGAGGAAAAAGTCGAAGGGATTGAAGACGGCCATCTCCGCCAGCAGATCGACTTCGATACGCAGCTCTTCGGTTTTTTCCGGAAACACCAACCGCGCCAGGTAATTGCCCTGGGGGTCCTGCTGCCAGTTGATGAAGTGCTGCTCGGGCGAGACTTTCAGCGCGTACGAGAGAATCCGCGTGCGGCTGTGGGCGGCCGGGCGCAGGCGAACGATCTGCGGGCCGAGTTCGACAGCGCGGTCGTAGCGGTAATGCGTGACGTGATGCAATGCGACATGAATCGACACGGCGTGCCTCCTGCGAGCCTAAGCGTATTCGAAAGCGCGCAAGACTTATGCCATGCAGAGGCTTGGGCGCTTTAGTGGAATGCTCAGGGCAGTACAGCACCAAAATCGGGCGATGCGGGAATTTGGTTGGGATCGATTGCACGCAAATGTGGCGATCTTTTGATCTTCAAATGCAAAACGCCAACCCGAAGGTTGGCGTTCTGTTCAGCTTAAGCGTTGCTTAGCGCGGCACTACTGGCTTGCGGGTCGGCTTCGGCCCTTTGCCTTTGGCGGCGTCCTTGCGCTCCTTGGCCGCTTGCTGGTTGCGGGCGAACGCCGCAGCCTTGGCCTGTTCACGCTTGTCCCAAGGGTTACCACCGTCACTGGCACGCGGCGGCAGACCGGTGTGCTGGGTGAGAATCTTGGTGGTCTTCTCTTTGCCTTCCTTCGCCACTTTATGGCTACCGGCCGGTGTCGAGTTCTTGCGACGTGCGCTCTGGTAGCTGTCGGTGGCCGGCTGATGCGTCGGGATCAGCTGATCCTTGCCCGAACCGATCAGGTCAGCGCGACCCATGCGAATCAGCGCCTCGCGGAGCATCGGCCAGCCTTTAGGATCGTGATAACGCAAGAACGCCTTGTGCAAACGACGCTGCTCTTCGCTCTTGACGATGGTCACGCCGTCGCTCTTGTAAGTGACCTTACGCAGTGGGTTCTTGCCCGAGTGGTACATCGCGGTGGCAGTGGCCATCGGCGACGGGTAGAACGCCTGCACCTGGTCAGCGCGGAAGCCATTGCCCTTGAGCCACAAGGCCAGGTTCATCATGTCTTCGTCGGTGGTGCCCGGATGCGCGGCAATGAAGTACGGAATCAGGTACTGCTCTTTGCCCGCTTCCTTGGTGTACTTCTCGAACATGCGCTTGAACTTGTCATAGCTGCCAATGCCCGGTTTCATCATCTGGTTGAGCGGACCTTCCTCGGTGTGTTCCGGGGCGATCTTCAGGTAACCGCCAACGTGGTGGGTCACCAGCTCTTTGACGTATTCCGGCGACTCGACCGCGAGGTCGTAACGCAGGCCGGAGGCGATCAGGATCTTCTTCACACCCGGCAAGGCGCGGGCGCTGCGGTACAACTGAATCAGCGACGAGTGGTCGGTATTCAGGTTCGGACAGATGCCCGGGAACACGCAGGACGGCTTGCGGCACGCGGATTCGATTTCCGGCGTTTTGCAGGCGATGCGGTACATGTTCGCGGTCGGGCCGCCAAGGTCGGAGATGACGCCGGTGAAGCCTGGCACCTTGTCGCGGATCTCTTCGATTTCGCGAATGATCGACTCTTCGGAGCGGTTCTGGATGATCCGGCCTTCGTGCTCGGTGATCGAGCAGAAGGTGCAACCGCCGAAGCAGCCACGCATGATGTTTACCGAGAAACGGATCATGTCGTAGGCCGGGATTTTCTCCTTGCCGTACGCCGGGTGCGGAACACGGGCGTAAGGCATGCCGAACACGTAGTCCATTTCTTCAGTGGTCATCGGAATCGGCGGCGGGTTGAACCAGACGTCGACTTCGCCATGCTTCTGCACCAGTGCGCGGGCGTTGCCCGGGTTGGTTTCCAGGTGCAGC
The DNA here is from genome assembly GCF_016651255.1 of Pseudomonas sp. TH10. Classification (GTDB taxonomy): domain Bacteria; phylum Pseudomonadota; class Gammaproteobacteria; order Pseudomonadales; family Pseudomonadaceae; genus Aquipseudomonas. The sequence continues at coordinate 12,367 of NZ_JAEKEG010000022.1, read as the reverse complement.
ACGCGGTTGGCGTGAGCATACAGAACGGCGTCGCCACGGACCTTTTCAACCGATGGCAAACGAATCACGGTCTTGTCGCGGGTCATGCGCGGGCTGGCCAGAATCTGTACGACCTTGGCTTCCTGCGGATCTTCGACCGGCCCCTTCTCTTGCTCGATGGCGCAAGCCTGGGTGTCCTGGGTATTGACGTACGGGTTGATGATCTTGTCGACCTTGCCCGGACGGTCGATACGCGTCGAGTCAACTTCGTACCAGCCTTGCGGCGTGTCACGACGAATGAATGCGGTGCCGCGCACGTCGGTGATGTCTTCGATCTTGTGACCGTAGGACAGACGCTGGGCCACTTCGACAATTGCGCGTTCGGCGTTGCCGTACAGCAGAATGTCGGCGCTGGCGTCGATCAGGATCGAGTTACGCACGCGATCCTGCCAGTAGTCGTAGTGCGCGATGCGACGCAGGGAAGCTTCGATGCCGCCAAGCACGATCGGTACATGCTTGTAGGCTTCTTTGCAGCGCTGGCTGTAAACCAGGCTCGCGCGATCCGGCCGCTTGCCGGCCATACCGCCGGGGGTGTAGGCGTCGTCGGAACGGATTTTCTTGTCGGCGGTGTAGCGGTTGATCATCGAGTCCATGTTGCCGGCCGCGACGCCGAAGAACAGGTTCGGCTCGCCGAGCTTCATGAAGTCGTCTTTCGACTGCCAGTTTGGCTGCGCGATGATCCCGACGCGGAAGCCTTGCGACTCCAGCAGCCGGCCGATGATCGCCATGCCGAACGACGGGTGATCGACGTAAGCATCACCGGTAACGATGATGATGTCGCAGGAATCCCAGCCAAGCTGATCCATCTCCTCCCTGCTCATCGGCAGGAATGGCGCTGGCCCGAAACATTCGGCCCAGTACTTTGGATAGTCAAATAACGGCTTGGCTGCTTGCATGTCGATAACCGGTGTTGGCTTTCATTGAATTTCGCGGGCGCGGAATATAGCACAAATTTTGACCAATTCCGACGGCTGTGGTCGGAAATTGCGTCGCCGCCATCGCGGGCAAGCCCTCTCCCACAGGTTCGGTGAGATTCTCGTGGGAGCAGGCTTGCCCGCGATGAAGCTCTCTCAGGCGCTACAGCTTATTCGTCGTCGAAGTTGTAGCTGCCCGGCGCAAGGTTTTCGAAACGTGTGTACTTGCCGATAAACGCCAGGCGGATAAAGCCGATCGGGCCGTTACGCTGCTTGCCGATGATGATTTCGGCAATGCCCTTGTGCTCGGTCTCCGGGTGATACACCTCATCCCGGTACACGAACATGATCACGTCGGCATCCTGCTCGATCGCTCCGGATTCCCGGAGGTCGGAGTTGATCGGGCGTTTGTTCGGTCGCTGCTCGAGGGAACGGTTGAGCTGGGACAGCGCCACCACCGGGCAGTTGAATTCCTTGGCCAGGGCTTTGAGGGAACGCGAGATTTCAGAAATCTCGTTGGTTCGGTTGTCGCCGCCGGAACCTGGAATCTGCATCAATTGCAGGTAGTCGATCATGATCAAGCCGATGTCACCGTGCTCACGGGCCAGACGCCGGGTACGCGCACGCATTTCCGACGGACTGATACCGGCGGTGTCGTCGATGAACAGCTTGCGGTCATTGAGCAGGTTGACCGCCGAGGTCAGACGCGGCCAATCGTCATCTTCCAGTTGGCCGGAACGCACCTTGGTCTGGTCGATGCGGCCGAGGGACGAGAGCATACGCATGACCAGCGATTCGCCTGGCATCTCGAGGGAATACACCAGAACGGCCTTGTCGCTACGCAGTACGGCGTTTTCCACGAGGTTCATCGCGAAGGTGGTTTTACCCATCGACGGACGACCGGCGACGATGATCAAGTCAGCCGGCTGCAGGCCGCTGGTCTTCTCATCTAGGTCGGTGTAGCCAGTGGACAGGCCGGTAATGGCGTTGTCCGTGTTGAACAGCGTGTCGATGCGATCAATGGCCTTGGTCAGCAAATCGTTCACGCCCACCGGGCCACCGGTTTTTGGCCGGGCCTCGGCAATCGCGAAGATCTGGCGCTCGGCTTCGTCGAGGATCTCCTCGGCGGTGCGCCCTTCCGGGTTGAAGGCGCTGTCGGCGATCTCGGTGCTGATGCCGATCAGCTGGCGCAACGTCGCACGCTGACGGACGATCTGCGCATAAGCCTTGATGTTGGCGACGGACGGCGTGTTTTTCGCCAGTTCGCCAAGGTAACCGAGGCCGCCCACCTGCGACGTCTGACCTTCCTTGTCCAGTTGCTCGGCAAGGGTCACGACGTCGATCGGGGAGTTCTGATCGGCCAGTTTGGCAATCGCCCGGAAGATCAGGCGGTGGTCATGTCGATAGAAATCACCGTCGGAGACTTGATCAAGCACGCGTTCCCAGGCGTTGTTGTCCAGCATCAGACCACCGAGTACAGCCTGTTCGGCCTCGATGGAATGTGGCGGCACCTTCAGGGCAGCGGTTTGCAGATCGTATTGCTCGGGAGCGGAGATATCGTTCATGGCCACTTGAATAGGTTTGTGAAAAACAGGAACTGCAGAAAGACAAAGGGCACGACCTGTAAACAGGATCGTGCCCGATGTTACCGGCAAGCACCCAAGGGTGCCAGCCGATCAGGTGTTGCTTAAGCTGCTACCACGACAACGCGTACGGTGGCTTCAACTTCGGCGTGCAGGTGCACAGCCACGTCGAATTCACCTACGTTGCGGATGGTGCCGTTCGGCAGACGAACTTCGCTTTTCGCAACTTCAACGCCGGAGGCGGTCAGTGCGTCAGCGATGTCGTGAGTACCGATCGAACCGAACAGCTTGCCTTCGTCGCCAGCGGTGGCAGTGATAGTCACTTCCAGCTCGGCCAGTTGGGCAGCACGGCTTTCAGCCGATGCTTTACGGTCTGCAGCAGCTTTTTCCAGCTCAGCACGACGCTCTTCGAACGCAGCGATGTTCGCTGGGGTCGCGGCGGTAGCTTTGCCGTAAGGCAGCAGGTAGTTACGACCGTAACCGGCCTTAACGTTCACTTTGTCACCCAGGTTGCCCAGGTTGGTGACTTTTTCCAGAAGGATCAGTTGCATGTGAAAATCCTCTTAACTTTTAACCTTCACCGTTCGCGCTATCGGTGTCTTTCGACACATGACGACCGCGAAAATCAATCAGGCTGTCGACAATGGCCAGGACCACGAGCAACGGATAGATCAGCTGCATGAATAGCAACAGCGTGACGTACAACCCCACCAGCCAGAAACCGGCCAGTCGCTTCTGCCCGACCAGCCCGTGAATCAGGGCAAGTCCGGCGAACACCAGCGGTACACTGCACAACGGCGTCAACATGGCCATCTGTGCACCGAGATTCGGGCCCAGAAGCATCAACGCCAGCAGTAACATCGCCGGCCCCAGCGGGATCCGGATGGCGCGAAACTCGCGACCAAAACCACCCGGGTTGTACAACAACGCCTGCCAATGACGCCCGACAATCAGGCTCAGCACGCTGACGATCTGCAACAAAGCCGCAATCAGTCCGGTCAGGACTGGTGCTATCAGGGACGCGAAACGCGCTTGCTCTTCGACCGACAATTGCTTGTAGGTCTCACCGAGGAGCGCCGGCATGACCTTTATCAAGGCCTGCGCGAGCATCTCGATCTGGGCCGCAAATGCGGCCCCGAGCACCACCGAAAACACCACTCCAATCGCTACGCTGACCAGCAGCGTACGAACCCAGGATTCACTTGCGCGCAAAACCAACGCAAGTGCCGAAGAACCCAGCAGCACCAGAAGTGCCCGTGGATCATCCGCGTACAACCACCAGACCAAGGCCGGCAGCAGTCCCAGAGCAAGAACGCTCGTCGCGTCCTTCAATCCGCGCCGCAGGAGCACGAAGCATCCCGCGGCAGCACCCAACCAATACAACAACGGCAATGCCGCGCATCCAGCCACTACCAGAGTGGCCTGCATGCGGCCGCGCATGATGAACTCAGCTAAGGCACGCATGCATTCAATCCTTTGCTACTTGTCGACTGCCCGGTCTCAGCGGCCGTGGCTGTCGGTGTAGGCCAGCAGGGCCAGGAAGCGGGCGCGCTTGATAGCGGTGGCCAGCTGACGCTGATAACGAGCTTTGGTACCGGTGATGCGGCTTGGAACGATTTTGCCGGTCTCGGATACATAAGCTTTCAGAGTGTTGAGATCTTTGTAATCGATCTCTTTCACGTCTTCAGCGGTGAAGCGGCAGAATTTACGACGACGGAAGAAACGTGCCATTTGATAGGCTCCTTAATAAGGTCCGTGGATTACTCGTCAGCGTTATCGCTGTTGTCGCTGTCATCACTATCGGTGCCTTCGGCGCCTTCGTGCTCAGGACGGTCGCGACGCTCACGGCGCTCACTGCGGTTTTCTTCAGCCTTGAGCATCTCGGATTGGCCGGTAACGGCTTCTTCGCGACGGATGACCAGGTTACGGATCACTGCATCGTTGTAGCGGAAGTTGTCTTCCAGCTCGGCCAGGGCCTTGCCAGTGCACTCAACGTTCAGCATCACGTAGTGAGCCTTGTGAACATTGTTGATTGCGTAGGCCAATTGACGACGGCCCCAATCTTCCAGACGGTGGATTTTGCCGCCGTCTTCTTCGATCAGCTTGGTGTAACGCTCAACCATGCCGCCGACTTGCTCGCTTTGATCCGGGTGGACCAAAAAGATGATTTCGTAATGACGCATGAATGCTCCTTACGGGTTGTAGCCTGCCGCTCAAAAACGGTCAGACAAGGAGTGAATGACACTTATGGACTTGCTGGCGCGGGGCACATGCGTGCCTGCCGTCACAGCAAGGGGCGCAATTGTAGAGAAGGGACTGAAGAGGTGCAAGGCAATTGGTGATTATTTGAACAATCACCCGGACGCCGTTCCGAACATCTGTAGGAGCTGCCGAGTGAAGCGAGGCTGCGATCTTTTGATTTTGTTTTTAAAGCAAGATCAGAAGATCGCAGCCTTCGGCAGCTCCTACGGGGCCTGCGGAGTGTCAGGACTTTTTGGTGGCCGCCTTGACGCTACGCTGGCGCTGGGCTTCGAACAGGCAGACGCCCGTGGCAACCGACACATTGAGGCTGCTGACGCTGCCGGCCATCGGCAGTTTCACCAGATAGTCGCAGTGTTCGCGGGTCAGGCGACGCATGCCCTTGCCTTCGGCCCCCATGATCAGAATGGTCGGGCCCGTCAGATCCTGGTCGTAAATGCTGACTTCAGCTTCGCCCGCTGTGCCGACAACCCACAGACCGCGTTGCTGAAGTTTTTCCAGGGTGCGCGCGAGGTTGGTCACTGCAACCAACGGAATCACTTCCGCCGCGCCACAGGCGACCTTGCGCACTGTCGGGGTCAAGGTGGCTGACTTGTCCTTCGGCACGATCACCGCCAGCGCACCAGCAGCATCGGCCGAACGCAGGCAGGCGCCGAGGTTATGCGGATCGGTCACGCCGTCGAGCACCAGCAGCAATGGCGCGCCGTCGGTGCGGTCGAGCAACTCGTCGAGCATTGCTTCGCCCCAGACCTGGCTCGGGCTTACTTCCGCGACCACACCCTGATGGACGCCTTCAACCCAGGCGTCCATTTCGCGGCGCTCGGCCTGACCGACCTGGACGCGATTTTCGTTGGCCAGCTCAACCAGCGTCTGCACGCGCGGATCGTTGCGGCTTTCCGCCAGCCAGATCTGCTTGACGCGTTTCGGGTGGTGACGCAGCAACGCTTCTACCGCGTGAACGCCGTAGATTTTTTCCAACTGACTCATGACTTCGCCTTCGGTTTACGTGCCCCGCCACTTTTGGCTGGAGCAGAACCCGCTTTTGGCGGGCCTTTACGGTGTTTGCTCGGTTTCGCTGGCTTGCTGCCGGAGGCCTTTTCAGGCGCCGACCGTCCGGTCTTTCCCCCGGACGCCGCTTTACCACCGTTTTTGGCATCGGAAAGCAGGGCTTTCTTCATTTCACGGCTTTTGCGCAGCTCGGCGTTTTTCGCCACGGCATCGCTAGGGCGATAGGCTTCGGCAGCCTTTTCTTTGGCGGGACGGCGACCCGCTGTTTTCGCTGGAGCCGGCTCGGCAACGGTTTTAGCCGTGGACTTGCTGGCTGGCTCGGTTTCAGCACCACGCTTTTTGCGACCGATCGGCGCGCTGATGGTTTTTTCGGCCATCTCGAAATCGATCTTGCGTTCGTCGAGGTCAACGCGCATCACGCGCACTTCAACGGTGTCGCCGAGACGGAAGCTGCGACCGGTGCGCTCGCCCGCCAGACGGTGATGCACAGGATCGAAGTGGTAGTAATCGCCCGGCAACGCGGTGACGTGCACCAGACCTTCGACATAGATGTCGGTCAGTTCGACGAACAGACCAAAACCGGTCACGGCGGTGATCACGCCCGGGAACGACTCGCCCACGCGATCCTTCATGAACTCGCACTTGAGCCAGTTCACTACGTCGCGGGTCGCTTCGTCGGCACGCCGTTCGCTCATCGAGCATTGCTCGCCGAGTTGCTCCAGCGCCGCTTCGTCGTACGGATAAATGCGCGCTTTCGGAATGGTCATCGCACCGGCACGGCGAACGTGCGGGGTGTCCTGTTTCGAATGGATCACGCTGCGGATTGCGCGGTGCGTGAGCAAATCCGGGTAACGACGGATCGGCGAGGTGAAGTGGGTATAGGCTTCGTAATTCAGGCCAAAGTGGCCCTGATTGTCCGCGCTGTACACCGCCTGACTCAGCGAACGCAGCATCACGGTCTGGATCAGATGGAAATCCGGACGGTCCTTGATGCTTGCCAGCAGTGCCTGATAGTCCTTCGGCGACGGGCCGTCCTTGCCTTTGTGCAGGGACAGACCGAGCTCGCCGAGGAAGGCGCGCAGTTTTTCCAGACGCTCCGGCGGAGGACCGTCGTGGACGCGGTACAGCGCAGGGATTTCGTGCTTCTTGAGGAATTCAGCGGTGGCCACGTTGGCCGCCAGCATGCATTCCTCGATCAGCTTGTGCGCGTCGTTTCGGGTGGTCGGACGGATTTCGGCAATCTTGCGCTCGGTACCGAAGATGATTCGGGTTTCCTGCGTTTCGAAATCGATCGCGCCACGTACGTGACGGGCCGCCAGCAGAACCTTGTACAGCGCATACAGCTGTTTGAGGTGCGGCAGAACGTCGTTGTACTCACCGCGAAGCTGACGCGCCTCGGTGATTTTCGGCGTTTCCAGCATCGCGCTGACTTTGTTGTACGTCAGACGAGCGTGGGAGTGAATCACCGCTTCATAGAAGCAGTAGTCGGTCATTTCGCCGGACTTGGAGATGGTCATCTCGCAAACCATGGCCAGACGATCGACGTGCGGGTTCAGCGAGCACAGGCCGTTGGACAGCTGCTCAGGCAGCATCGGCACCACGCGCTCAGGGAAGTACACCGAGTTGCCGCGCACCTGGGCTTCGTTGTCCAGCGCCGAACCGATTTTCACGTAGCTGGAAACGTCGGCAATCGCCACGTACAACTTCCAGCCACCGGAGAACAGGCGCAGCTTGCCCGGTTTGGCTTCGCAGTAAACCGCATCGTCGAAGTCGCGGGCATCTTCGCCGTCGATGGTGACGAACGGCAAATGGCGCAGGTCGACGCGCTTCTCTTTGTCTTTTTCTTCGACTTCCGGCTTGAGCTTGGCGGCTTCTTTCAGAACCGCTTCAGGCCAGACGTGCGGAATGTCGTAGGTACGCAGGGCGACATCGATTTCCATGCCCGGCGCCATGTAGTTGCCGACCACTTCGACCACATCGCCTTGCGGCTGGAAGCGCGGTGTCGGCCAATGGGTGATTTTCACCTCGACGAACTGACCGATCTGCGCGTTGGCGTTGCGGCCCGGAGTGACCAGCACTTCTTGCTGGATCTTCGGATTGTCCGCAACGACAAAGCCAATGCCGCCTTCTTCAAAGTAGCGACCCACGATGGTTTCGTGAGCACGCGAGACCACTTCAACGATCACGCCCTCGCGACGACCACGACGGTCGAGGCCGGAAACACGCGCCAATGCACGGTCGCCATCGAACACCAGACGCATTTGCGCCGGGCTCATGAACAGGTCGTCGCTGCCGTCGTCCGGCACCAGGAAGCCGAAACCGTCACGGTGACCGCTGATGCGGCCGAGGATCAGGTCGAGCTTGTCTACCGGCGCGTACGTGCCACGGCGGGTGTAGATCAGTTGTGCGTCGCGCTCCATGGCGCGCAGGCGGCGGCGCAGGGCTTCGATCTGGTCTTCTGTGGTCAGACCAAACTCTTCAACCAGTTGCTCGCGGGCAGCGGGCGAACCCCGATCGGCGAGATGCGCCAGGATCAGTTCGCGGCTAGGAATAGGGTTTTCATATTTTTCCGCTTCACGAGCGGCCTCGGGATCGAGGGACTGCCAATCGGCCATTAGAGAGTTTTCACCTTGTCTATATGCGGTTAGTTTGGCATAGGCGTAATGAAACGGGAAATTTCAGGCTGCGAGAGCCTGTCCAAAGCCCTTTATCGACACCTCAACGCCGATTTAAATGCCACTGGTAACATTTTGCAGGTTTTTTGATGCCAGGGGTTTACAGTTAAAAACACGCTCCGTATAGTGCGCGCCATCGACGACGCACAAGCGTTGCCGATGCTGCCCAGATGGTGAAATTGGTAGACACGCCAGCTTCAGGTGCTGGTGACCTTACGGTCGTGGAAGTTCGAGTCTTCTTCTGGGCACCAATTTCGAGTTTGAGACTAGATCAGTTTCAAGACTCATACAAAAACCCGCGAAAGCGGGTTTTTTGCATTCTAAGGAACGCTTTTGTTAAAACTGATTTATTAAAATTAAATCAGGGGTTTACAGATCAAAAAGCGCTCCGTATAGTGCGCCACATCAACAGCGGCAACGCTAGCGATGATTGCCCAGATGGTGAAATTGGTAGACACGCCAGCTTCAGGTGCTGGTGACCTTACGGTCGTGGAAGTTCGAGTCTTCTTCTGGGCACCAATTCAAATTCAAGGTTACGACCTTGGATTTCACAAAAACCCGCGAAAGCGGGTTTTTGCGTTTCTGGCTTCCGAAAAAACACAACCCCCCTGTAGGAGCTGCCGAAGGCTGCGATCTCTTGATCTTGCTTGTTGACTGATCTGACGGCGCTGAAGATCAAAAGATCGCAGCTTTCGGCAGCTCCTACGGCGGGCTGGTGCATCCCGCCCTTTTCCAGCACAGGCATTCCCACCCCGCAAGGCGCACTTGAGAAACAATATCGTTTATCATTGTTGCAAGTTTTTGCAATGCGACAGTGAGGAACCCTGCGAATGACGTTTCGAAATACCCTGCGCCGAGGCCTGACCTTCACCCTCCTCGGCCTGGCGCTCGCCACTCCCCTCACCCAGGCTGCCGATGCAGTTTCCCTGACTCTCTATAACGGCCAGCACAAGGAAGTCGGCGACGCGATCGCCAAAGCCTTCGAAGCCAAGACTGGCATTCACGTCAATGTGCGCAAGGGCAGCAGCAACCAGCTGGCCAGCCAGGTTGTCGAAGAGGGCGAGCGCTCCCCTGCCGACGTGATCTATACCGAAGAATCGCCTCCGCTGAACAAACTCGGGCAACAGGGCGTGCTCGCGCCTGCCGATGCGGCCACCCTCGCCGTGCTGCCCAAGGACTATGTTGCCGCGGACGGCACCTGGATCGGCGTGACGGCGCGGGTTCGCGTAGTCGCTTACAACCCGAAACTGGTCGATGAAAAAGACCTGCCGAAATCGGTATTGGAATTCTCCGATCCGAAATGGCAAGGCAAAGTCGGTTTCGTACCGACCAGCGGCGCGTTCCAGGAACAGGCCGTTGCGATCATCAAGGTGCACGGTCGTGATGCTGCCGAAGAATGGCTGACTGGCCTGCGTGCGTTCGGCAAGACCTATAGCAACAATATGGTCGCCCTCAAAGCCGTGGAAAACGGCGAAGTCGCCACGGTACTGGTGAACAACTACTACTGGTTCGCCCTGCAGCGCGAGAAAGGCAAGCTGGATTCGAAACTGCATTACTTCACCGGCGGCGACGTCGGCGGCTTGATCACTGTTTCCAGCGCTGCCGTGCTGAAATCCAGCAAACATCCAAAGGAAGCCCAGCAGTTGCTGGCCTACATGGCGAGCGAAGAAGGCCAGCGCGTGATCACCCAAACCACCGCCGAGTACCCGCTCCACAAAGGCATGCAATCGGACCGCGGCCTCAAGCCGTTCAGCGAGCTGGAAGCACCGAAAGTCACCCCCGCCGACCTCGGCAATGCCGAAGAAGCACTGGACCTGGAACGTGACGTTGGCTTGAACTGATGAGCGCATCGTTATCCGCCCCCACCTCGCGCGGGGGTTATGTGCCGCGTCGCAAGCGGCCTTCTATCTGGCTGTTACTGCCGGTTTTGCTACTGGTTGTGCTCAGCCTTCTACCGCTGGTGTATGTCGGCCTCAAAACCTGGCAGGCCGGCTGGGCCGAAGCGCTGCACTTGCTCTGGCGGCCGTATGTGTTCGGCCTGCTGCGCAATACCCTGGCGTTGATGGTCGGCGTAACCATCACCTGTGGCGTGATCGGCCTGTCGCTGGCCTGGCTGCTGGAACGCAGCAATCTGCCTGGGCGACGTTTGTGGGGCGTGATTCTGTGCCTGCCGTTCGCGGTGCCAGCCTTTGTCAGCAGCTTTACCTGGGTTTCGCTGAGCGCACAGTTCGAAGGCCTCGGCGGTGCGATTCTGGTGATGAGCCTATCGAAATACCCGCTGATTTTTCTACCGGTCGCGGCAACCCTGCGCAACCTGGATCCCTCGCTTGAAGAATCTGCCCGCACCCTTGGGCAGAACCGCTGGGGCGTGTTCTTCCGTGTCACCCTGCCCCTGCTTTGGCCGTCGTTGCTGGCCGGCTCGCTGCTGATTGCCCTGCACATGCTGGTGGAATTCGGCGCCCTGTCGATCATCGGCCTGCAAACCTTCACCACAGCGATCTACCAGCAGTTCGAGCTCGAATTCAGCAACGCCAACGCGGCAATGCTTTCGGCGGTACTGCTGGCGCTGTGCCTGATACTGCTCTGGCTCGAGCTTGCGAGTGCGCGGCAAGGGTCGACATGTGCGCACCGGCCAGGGCGCGGCGCGACAGGCTGCGCAGGTTCGCCTGGGGCCTTGGGCTGTCGGTCGGACAGGCTGTACTGCCTGATGCTGGCAATCATTGGCAGCGGCATTCCTTTGGGGATGCTGGCGTACTGGCTGGCGGTAGGTTCGTCGGCGGCCTTTCCCGTAGCAGCGATCAGCGAGGCGCTGCTGTCGTCGCTTGCTCTTTCGCTGGGCGGCGCGGCGCTGTGTCTGGTGTTGGCGGTGCCGGTCGGGCTGCTGGTGGTGCGTTACAAAGGCCAATTGGCGATCTGGGCGGAGCGCTTGCCGTACCTGCTGCATGCGTTGCCGGGGTTGGTGATTGCGCTGACGCTGGTGTATTTCGCGCTGCATTACGTGCCCGTGCTGTACCAGACCTCCGGGCTCTTGCTGATCGCTTATGCGCTGCTGTTTTTGCCGTTGGCTCAGGCGCCGATTCGTACGGCATTGAACAAGGCTGCGCCGCAATTGGAAGAGGCTGCGCGTACGCTGGGGGCTTCGTCCTTCAGCGCGTTTTGCCGGGTGACGTTGCCGATCATCTTCCCGGCATTGGGCGCGGCGTTTGCGCTGGTGTTTCTCGATGCGATGAAGGAATTGACGGCGACGTTGCTGCTCAGCCCGACCGGACTGAACACCTTGGCGACCGAGGTCTGGGCACATACGGCGAATGTCGAGTTTGCGGCGGCGGCGCCTTATGCGGCGTTGTTGATTGTGGTTTCCGGATTGCCTGTGTATTTGCTTACGACTCGGATGTATTTGAGCCGCTGATATAGCTTTCGCGAGCAGGCTCGCTCCCACAGTGTTCTTCGGTGAACACACAATCTGTGCTCAACAGAAGTCACTGTGGGAGCGGGCTTGCCCGCGATAGCGTCAGACCTGCCAGTACAAAATCTAAGCCCTGAACTGCCCCAGGCTTGCCTTCAGCTGCGCCGCCAAACCATCCAGCACCTTGCCGCTGGCGGTGGTCTCGACCACCGCCTGAGCGGCCTTCTCCGCTTGGGCATGAATCGTTTCAACCCGTCCCCGCACCGCCTGCGCGCCTTGCGCCTGGTGCGCCGCCGCCTGCGTTGCCAGGCCGATGGCCGCATGCACCTGTTCAACCGAGGCCTGCACCGACTGCTGCAAACGCGCACTGTCACGCAGTACCAGCAATCCTTCATTGGCCTGGCGCCCAGCCTGGCCAATCGCGGCCACAGCCTCGCGTGCGCCTTGCTGCAGGGCGACGATATGCGCCTGAATGTCGCCGGT
>NZ_JAEKEG010000021.1 GCF_016651255.1 Pseudomonas sp. TH10 | reverse complement strand
TGGGCTATTCGGTGCTGGCCATCGACTACCGCGGCTTTGGCCAGAGCAAAGGTGACCTGCCTTCTGAAGCCAGTGTCTACGAAGATGCACGTGCGGCCTGGGAGCGTTTCACGGCGATGCAGCCCGACGCCAGCAAGCGCCTGATCTACGGGCATTCCCTGGGTGGTGCGGTGGCCGTTGACCTGGCTGCCGAGCTGGCGGCCCAGGCAAAAAGAACCGCGACCCGGTGCCTGTGCGTGGCCTGGTGATCGAGTCCACCTTCACGTCACTGGGGGATGCGGTGGCCCAGGTGGCCGATAACAACTTGCCGGTGAAGTGGCTGCCGGTGCGCTGGCTGCTGTCGCAGAAATTCGATTCAATCGACAAGATCGTCGACATCGACATGCCGTTGCTGGTGGTTCACGGCCTGGCCGACCCGCTCATGCCGTCGCGCTTCAGCCAGCAGCTGTTCAACGCCGCCAATGAACCCAAGCGCCTGCTGCTGATCCCCGGTGGCACGCATAACAACAGCATGAGCCTGGGCCGTGCGCAGTACCGCCAGGCGCTGGAAAGCCTGATGAAAACCACTCCAGCGCAGGTAGCCGGCCCTGCCGCCGGCCGGGCTGCACACGATTCCTGAGGCTCAGCGGTAACCCTGGGCCTGCAGCTGGAAGAGCTGCGCATAGCGTCCTTCGGCCGCCACCAGGCTGGTGTGATCGCCGCGTTCGAGTATCCGCCCTTGTTGCAGCACGATGATGTGGTCGGCATTGCGCACGCTGGAAAAGCGATGGGAGATCAGCAAGGTCATGCGGCCCCTGGTGTGCTGGCTGAAATGCTCGAACACCGCCGCTTCCGCCGCCGGGTCGAGGGCCGACGTCGGCTCATCAAGGATCAGAATGTCGGCATCACGGCGCATGTATGCCCGGGACAAGGCAATTTTCTGCCACTGCCCGCCGGACAGTTCCTGTCCCCCGGCAAACCAGCGCCCCAGTTGCGTCGCATAACCGCGGTCCAGCTGTTCGATGAACGGCGCGGCCATGCCTTCAGTGGCGGCTGCCTGCCAACGCGGTTCATCGTTGAAGGCCCGGGTATCGCCCACCCCGATGTTTTCTCCCACGGTGAACTGGTAGCGGATGTAGTCCTGGAAAATGACCCCGATGCGCCGTCGCAGTGCCTGTTCTTCCCACGCTTGCAGATCGCTGCCGTCGAGCAGGATGCGCCCCTGGTCCGGGCGATACAGACGGGTCAGCAGCTTGATCAGCGTGGTCTTGCCTGAACCGTTTTCCCCTACCAGCGCGACGCTGTGGCCCGGCACCAGGTGCAGGTCGATGCCTTCCAGGGCCGCGCGACTCGCCCCGGGATAGCGAAAACCGACATTCTCGAAGCGCAAGCCATCGCCCGGCGCCACGCCCTCGGTCAAATGACCACTATCGGCCACCACCGGTTCGCCCAGGTATTCGTAAAGGCTCGACAGGTACAGGCCGTCCTCGTAAAGGCCACTGATGGCGCTGAGGCTGCTGCTCACCGCCGACTGCCCCTGCTTGAACAACACCAGGTACATGGTCATCTGGCCCAGGGTGATGCTGCCGTGAACGGTGTCGACCACCACCCAGGCGTAGGCCAGGTAAAACGCCGCGGTACCCAACAATCCAAGGACAAAACCCCAGCCATCCCGGCGCAGAGTCAGGCGCCGGTCCTCGGCGTAAAGACGGGCGAACGTGTCGCGATAGCGCTGCAACAGCAGGGGTGCGAAGCCGAACAGCTTGACCTCCTTGATGTAGGCCTCGTGGGACAGCAGGGTCTCGATGTAATTCTGCTGGCGACTTTCCGGCGCGCGACGGGTGAATAACCGGAAAGCATCCCCGGAAAAATGCGCCTCGGCAAAAAACACCGGCAACGCCCCCACCACCAGCAGCGCCAGGGCCCACGGCGAGAAATGCACCAGCAGCACGCCGAAGCTGATCAGCATGATCAGATTCTGGATCAGCCCCAGCGACTTCATCACCAGCGCCAGCGGCCGGGTGGACGCCTCGCGTCGCACGCGCACCAGCTTGTCGTAGAACTCGGAGTTTTCGAATTGCACCAGGGACAGGGTCTGGGCTTTCTCCAGGATCATCGTGTTGACCTTCTGCCCCAACTGCACCCGCAACAGCGACTGCTGGACCGACAGCGCCCGCTGGGTCGCGGACAACAGGGCGAGCACACCCGCCTCGAACAACACGTAACGCACCACTGGCCACAAGGGTGCACTGCCCTGCTGGGCATGCAACTGCATGGCGAAGACCACCGCATCGACAATGCGCTGGCCCAGCCAGGCGGCAAGCGCCGGCAGTATGCCGGCGATCAGGGTGGCGATCACCAGGCCGATAAACAGTGCGCGGGAGGTACCCCAGACCAGAAGCAAGGCGCGTCGGGCCTGGTCGAGCAAGGAGGTGACGCGATTCAGGGCAACTGGCATGCGGTGCTGGACCCGGCATAGTGATGGCGTGAGTGCGCCATGTTACTTCAGCCAGGGGTCGGGGCGGTCACTGCAACAGCCGCAGTTTTTACCTTTTCACGCGGACAGACGTCCACGCCCACCAGACCCGCCCGTGGGACAAACTGCACCGCCTTGGTATCGGACTTCCACAACCGCACGAAGTAAGTGCCATCCGCTTCGGCAATGACCCGCAGCGGGCGACTGAAACCGGGCCTGTCGGGATCGGTGATCGACTCGAAGCCTTTGCTCTCGGCGCCGAAATTCAGCACCGTGCAATTGCGTGCGCCGGAGGCGGACACCTGGAAGGCGAAGCCGCCGAGCCTGGCGCCCGAGGCAGGGTAAAATCCCAGCACCATGACCAGCACCATCACCGCGCACGCCACCATGGCAAGGGGGTTGTCGTGGCTGCGCATCTTCACTACGAACAGGGCGCCCAGCAGCTGGATGATCCACAGCACCAGCAACTCCACCAGCATCAACGGCACCATCCACCACAGATTGCTCACATAGCGGCCGGCGATGTCGATCGCCACGATGGTGACATTAAGAATCACGCCCATCTGCACGAAGGCCGACATCAGGCAGGCAAATCGGAAGTCCATCGACATGGGGCCGTCGATACCCAATGTCATCAACCAGTAGTAGGCGGCAATGGTCAGCACCGTGCCCACGACCGCCAGCAGGGTCCAGTACCAGGTGGCAGACACCTGGGAACCGATCACGCTCAGCAACGCGCAGAACGTCCCGAGTACCACCAGGCTGGCCGCCCAACGTCCCAGCATGCGCTTGTGGCGCTTGCGCTGTTGCGCGGTGGCCGGGCCGAGGGTGAGCTCGTCACTCAGGCGCCGCTGCGAATCATTGAATCGATGAAACAGTACAAAGATCGGCAGCAATACAAACGCCAGCAGAATCGAAATGATGAAGATCAGAATCGCCGACATCACCGGCAACGCCGTGATGACCGCCGAAGAGGTGATGCTCAGCGGGATTTTTTCTTCCTGGATGTATTGGTACAGGTACACCCCGGCCATCAGCAGAATGCCCACGGTCAGCGGCCAGGCGCGCTCGTTGAGCCACAGCAGGCACTGGCTCAACTGTTTGAAACGATCGGGGGTGGCAGTACGCGGGGGAATGTTTTCGATATCGGTCACGTCGACAGGCTCCAGTTCCATGGGGGCAGGTACAACGACTGTACAGGCCCAAACGCAGGAAAACATCGGGGCCGAGCTTAATCAGAAGCGTCCGTCAGATCTTTCGCCAATGCCCCCTGGAAACGCGACCGGTACTTGCCCGGGCTCTCCCCGGTCCACTTCTTGAACGCCCGATGAAACGCGCTCGGCTCCTGGAAACCCAGGCGCTCGGCGATGTCGCCGATGCTTGCACGGCTTTCGCGCAACTGCTCGAACGCCACGCCACGCCGTACTTCGTCCTTGATTTCCTGGTACGAGCAGCCTTCGCGCTCCAGCTTGCGGCGAAAGGTGCTGGGGCTCAGGTGCTGTTCAAGGGCAAAAGCCTGCAGGGTCGGCCAGTCGCTGTATGGGCTGTTGCGCAGGCGCTGGTGCACTTGCGAGGCCAGGCCATGCTGATTGCGGAAGCGGATTACCAGCCACTGCGGCGCCGTGCGCAGGAACACCTTCAGCGAGGCCAGGTCCTGGACCACAGGCAGGCGCAGGTAGTGGCTGGCGAACTCGATCTCGGTGCGCTCGGCCCCCAGTGTCAGGTTGGGCCCCCAGAGCAGTCGGTCATCGCTGAGGGCTACCCGGGCATGGCGGAAGTCGGCACGGTCGATCGGAATGCGCCGGCCACCGAGCCAGCACAACAGACTGATCATCAGCACCAGGAAGGTCTCCTCGCCAAATCGACTGACTTCAGGGTTCTTCGCCCGGGATTCCAGGCTAATGACCGCACGCTTGCCACGTACGGTCAGCGTGCCGCGAAAATCGCGCAGGAACAGGCCGAAGTTGGCCACGGCACTGGCGCATCGCCTTGTGCAGGTCGGGTTCCTGGATCAATGCCCGACAGATCAGGGCGAACGCACCCGGCGGCATGCCATGGGAGTCGAGCAGGAAAAATTCATCGTCGAGCTCGCGGATCAGGATCAGCCATAGCGCGGCAAACGCGCTGGCAGGCACTCGCGCTGTGGGCTGCCGCACCAGCAACGGGTCGATGCCGGCCTGTAGCAGCAGCGCTTCGCGACGCAACGGATCGGCGCCCAGCTCCTGGACCATGGCTTGCACAAAGTAGGCGGCGACCGAATCCTTTTCCCGCATGTGAACGCTTCACTCCCCAGTATTCGAATGGCAAAAAACACCAGTTGCGTTGAACAGTTGCGGCATAGGACAACTGCCCTGCCCGCTCTAGACTCGGCGCCAATAGTACGCTTTTGGCCGCCTCGACGGCCAAGGTATCGCAAGGTTTTGAGCGCAAGGACTGGAACATGGATCTGCAAAATATTGGCGTAATCGGCGCGGGCACCATGGGCAATGGCATCGCCCAGGTGTGCCCAGGCCGGTTTCGATGTGATCTTGCTCGACATCAGCGAGAGCGCGCTGCAAAAAGCGCTGGCGACGGTGGGCAAGAACCTCGATCGGCAGGTGGCCAAGGAAACGCTGAGCGAAGCACAAAAGCTCGCGACCCTTGCCCGGATCCGCACCAGCACTGACTACAGCAGCCTGCAGGCCGTGCAGCTGGTGATCGAGGCGGCGACCGAAAATCTCGAACTGAAACTGCGGGTGCTGCAACAGATCGCCGCACAAGTGGGCAGCGGAAGTGCGTGATCGCTTCCAACACGTCGTCGCTGTCCATCACTCAACTGGCCGCCAGTGTCAGTCAGCCCGAGCGTTTCATCGGCCTGCACTTCTTCAACCCGGTACCAGTGATGGGCTTGATCGAGGTGATCCGCGGCCTGCAAACCAGCGACGCGACCCACGCTCTGCGCTGGAGATGGCGACTACCCTGGGCAAGACCGCGATCACCGCCGGCAACCGCCCGGGTTTTGTGGTGAACCGGATCCTGGTGCCCATGATCAACGAAGCGATCCTGGTGTTCCAGGAGGGCCTGGCCAGCGTCGAGGACATCGACGCCGGCATGCGCCTGGGCTGCAACCAACCGATCGGCCCTCTGGCATTGGCAGACCTGATCGGCCTGGACACCGTGCTGGCAATTCTCGAAGCCTTCTACGATGGATTTAACGACAGCAAATACCGCCCTGCTCCACTGCTAAAGGAAATGGTCTCCGCCGGCTACCTGGGACGTAAAACGGGGCGTGGCTTCCATGCCTATGCCTGAGCGCTGTTCACGTTTTGCCGAATACCGGGACAAGGTGCTGGAGCTGTTTGCCAGCAAGGGTTTCGGCCAGGTCGGCATGCGTGAACTCGCCACCTGCCTGGGGCTCGCCCCGGGCTCGCTGTATCACCATTATCCGAGCAAGCAGCACTTGCTCCTCGATCTGATCGAGGAATTCTATGAAGAGCTGCTGGCTACCCTGGGCCGCGTCGAACAAAAGGCTCCGGCCAAGCGCGAGCGCCTCAACAGCCTGATCCGCGCCCACCTGAATCTGCATGAGGACATGCCTTGGCATTTTCGCCTGGTAGAGCGCGACAGCGGTTGCCTTAACGATGAGCAGCAAGTGCGAGTGCAGCGGCTGCGCGAGCAGTACGAGCGCAAACTGCTGAAAATGCTTGGGGTGCGGTCGCGCTTTAGCGAACAGGGCCTGCTCGCCGCCGGGCATGCCATCGCCTCGCTGCTCAACAGCGCCCCCACCTGGTTGACTCATCACCCGCTGGACGAAACCGAGCGCGACGAGCTGCTGGAGAACATGGTCAGCGGCGCCATCGAAAGGCTGCTGGTACCGCGTCGCTCGAGTGAGGCGATAAGCCTGGCTACATCCATAGAAAAAACATCTAAAAAACCTCGGCAATCGCCGCGATTTAGCGCTTTGCTACCCGGGTCGATCATCTTCAATGACCGGGAGCTGAATCATGAAAATCAATCCCTATCTCATCTTCAACGGCGACTGCAAAGCCGCCTTTACGTTCTACGCCCAGGCGTTAAACGGCAGCATCGACGTCATGATGACTTTCGGTGAAAGCCCCGCCCGCGAAAACGTCCCCGCCGACCTGCACAACCTGATCATCCACACCCGCCTGTCGATAGGTGACCAGGCCATCATGGGCTCGGACACCACCCCGGATCGACCCACGGATGACATGGCCGGCTGTTCGATATCGCTGAACGTCGACAGCATTGCAGAGGCCGAGCGGGTGTTCAGTGCATTGGCCGAAGATGGCAGCGTGCAAATGCCGCTGGAACCGACGTTCTGGGCGGCACGGTTTGGCATGTTGCAGGATCGGTTTGGAGTGGCGTGGATGGTGAACTGCGAGAAGGATCAGTGATTGGCCGATTGGCTGACTGGCTGCACCTTGTGGGAGCAAGGCTTGCTCCCACAATTTCACCTCTAACAGCGGGATAGTTTCACCGTCAAAACAGGTGGGCCAGATCCTCGGGAAGCGCTCATCAAAGCTTCGCGATCGAAACCTCAGTCGATTTAACAAAGGCAATTACCTCACTCCCCACCCGCAACTCCAGGTCCCGCACCGAGCGGGTGGTAATCACCGAGGTGACAATCCCGGACGCCGTCTGCACATCAATCTCGGAGACCACTTCGCCCTGGACGATTTCCTTGATGACACCCTTGAACTGGTTCCGCACGTTGATCGCTTTGATGGTCATGTTAAGGTTTCCTGTCTGAGTCTTGTTGGCTGGCACACATGTGCAGGCCCCCAAAGTGCACCGAGCGGAACAACATTAAAAGGAATATATAATTATCTATCTATGCCTTTTTGGAATAAAAAGAGTTGCTTGATTCGATAGTGAAAGGTATTACGCACTGCCGGCACCGACACCGCCTTGCCATCAATCATCCGCGGCTGATAGCGAAATGTATCGGCAGCGGCCAGAGACGGTCGCATGAACATCGGGTGACAACCCTCAAGCACCTTCGGATTCTCGACCTTGCCCTGCGGATTGACTGTGTACTCCACCGTGCAATCGCCCTCCAGGTTCTTATCCAGCGCGCGTTGTGGATAGTCGGGCGCTTCCTTGCTCAATGGCAGGTACTGACGAGTGTCGGCAGCGGCCTGGGCAGCCGCCTGTTGACGGCCTCGCTCGGCACTCAGGCGCGCCTGTTCGGCCTGCTGTGATTGCTGTTGCGCCAGGCGCTGCTGTTCGACTTCGCGAGCGCGGTTTTGCGACTCCAGGCGCTTACGGTTTTGCTCGACTTGGAGCTCACGCTTTTTCTCTTCGACCCGCTTGCGAGCCAAGGCCGCCTGCTGCAACTTCTGCACCTGGACCTGCGGGTCGACAGCCGGCTTGCTCGGCGCCGGCGTCGCGGCCACAGGCTCAAGCGGTTGCACCACGGCAGGCACCGGTATGGGTGACGGTATCGGTGCCTGAAGCGCAGGTGCCTCGGGCGTCGGCGCCAGGATCACCAGTTGGGTACGCAAGACCGCCGGCTGCTCGGCCGGAGCCATCTCGGCCACCCAACCCCGCACCAGCAACCCCAGCACGATCACGTGCAACCCGACCGCAAGGCTCGCAGCCAGGCCATTGCGCCACAGCCCGCTGCGATCGACCGGCGCAGCCGCCAGGTAAGGCCTGTGCATGATCATCGCCGTCATTGCGGGGCCTCGGTCACCAACCCCAGATTGCTCACCCCGCCCTGCTGCAACGCCGACATCGCGGCGACCACGCTGCCATAACCGGCGTCCTTGTCGGCGCGAATGTAGACCTGGGTGTCTCGCCGCTCAGCGACCACCTGCGCTACCTTGGCCTGCATGTCTGCAAGGCTCACCGCACTGTCGGTCTGGTTGCGGGTATCGAGTTCGCCGCCCAGATTCCAGTAGTAACCGCCCTCGGCTTTCACCGACAGGGTGAGGATCTGCTGCGGGCTGTCATTGGCCAGTGCTTCGCTGGCGACCTTGGGCAGGTCGATTTTCACCCCTTGGGTGAGCATGGGCGCGGTGACCATGAAAATCACCAGCAGCACCAGCATCACATCGATATACGGCACCACGTTCATCTCGGCCTTGGGTCCGTGTTTGCGTTGCGGTCTGACCAACATCGTCACTCTCCTTTCAGGCGGCGGCGGCCAGGTTGATCGGCGCGCCATGCAGCTTGCGGTGCAGGCGCACTTGCAGCTCGTTGCCGAACGCGTAGTAGCGCGTCAGTAACGTCTGGCTACGCGAGGAAAAGCGGTTGTAGGCAATCACCGCAGGTATCGCCGCAAACAGGCCGATGGCCGTGGCAATCAGCGCTTCGGCAATGCCCGGGGCCACGGTGGACAACGTCGCCTGCTGCACCTGCGACAACCCGAGGAAGGAATTCATGATGCCCCACACGGTGCCGAACAGGCCGATGTAGGGGCTGACCGAACCGACCGTGGCGAGGAACTGCAGGCCTTTTTCCAGGCGCACTTCCTGCTCGCTGATGGCGACATAAAGCGCCCGCTCCACGCCCTCGAGCACCACGTCTGCAGCATTGCCCGAGTGTTGGTTGAGGTGGTTGAACTCCTGCAAGCCGGCCTGGAAAATGGGCTCGACGCCGGCTTCGCTGTCAGTGTTTTTCGCCGTTTCGCGATGCAACGCCAACAGGTCCGGCGTGCCGCGAAAGCGCTGCACGAAATCGTTGAGTTGTCGCTCGCGGCGCTTGAGCACGCTGCTGCGCAGGATGATCAGGTACCAACTGAGCAGCGATGCCAGCAGCAGGATAAGCATGACCGCCTTGACCAACAGACTCGCGTCGCTGATCAGCCCCCAGATCGTCATGTGTTCGAGTGTGGCCTGCATGGTGAAACTCCTTGTGCGGGGCTCGCGGGCCGTCGATGCGCGACGGCCGTTGAGCTATTCGATGAAAGTCAGATGACAGGGTGATGACGTATCAGGGCAGCTTGAGCGTCCTGGGTCACCTCGGCCCATGGTACGAACTTGAAGTTCTGGCTTTGCTCGGGCATACGCTTGCGGCCGTCTTGCACCACCAACAGGCCCTCGATCCAGGCTCCGCCGAGGTTGACGGAAGTGACCTCCAGGCCATCGGTTTCCGAGGCGCCGTCGATACCGAGGGCAGTATTCAGACCGACACGAAAGGCGCCACGGGCAGCGAATGGCGGTTGGGCATCAAGCACCAGGTAGCTGTCGTTGCCTTGGCTGGAGATCACCAGATAGTCATTGCCGGCGCTTTGATACAGCGCCAGGCCTTCCACATCGGCGTGCAATTGCGGGCCAACCTTGATCACGCTGCTGAGCGTTGCCGGTTGATCCGCCCTCGCATCCACCGACCACACGCCCACATCCTCCTCGCCGAGAAACAGCCGTTGACGCTGATCATCGGCAACGCAGCCCTCGGGCTGACTGGCGACCTTGAACTGGCGCACCAGCTCACCCTGGACCGTGCCGTTCGGCGCACTCAAGCGGTACTGCAGGAAGGTCCCGTCCTTGCCGTTGGCGAATGCAAAGAGTTCCCCGCTGGCTGGCTGGAACAGGCAGATGCCGTAGATTTCCTTGAGGGGCGTGGCGATCTCGCCGGCCTCGCGCAGCTCGCCGCTCTGGCGATCGATACTGAACAGGCTGAGGCTGTTGTGATCGCGATTGCTCGCCACGGCCAGATCGACCGTTTGCTGACCCAGCTTGAAGTTGGGCCGCACATCGACATTGTTCAGACGCCCGACCGGCAGTTCCTGAAGCAACTTGCCCTGCAGGTCGTACGCCAGCAAACCCTGCTTTTTGTTGGTGCCCAGCACCCGACTCAAGCCTGCCTGCTGGGGATGAATCCAGATCGCCGGATCATCGGCGGCGTCCCCCTGCCGTCCTACCGGTTCGGTCTGCGCCTGCGCCGGCACAACCGGCAGCTCCGCGGGCCGTGCGACCGGTATGGCTTGCCAATCGAGCTGCCCCTGATACAGACGGCCATCGTCATCGTCGCGCAACAACACTTCAAGCCCCTTGGCCGTCGCGCGCACGTCGAGGTTTTCCGGCTCCTTCATCCCGGGCAATGCAAGGCTGGCCTGGGCCACCCAGCGCTCGCCCTGCTGCTGATACAGGTGCAATTGCGCGGCCTTCGGGTCGAGTGCAACCACACCCGCGGGGGTCAGGGCCATGGCGCCAGCGCTGCGTTTGATCTCGCCGAAAGGCTCGCGCAGGGCAACGGGGCTGCGCGTCACTTCGGCCTCGGGATGTGCCGGGTAAGCCCACCAGCCGACGTTCTCCTCGTTGACGACCAACTGATGGGCGCCATCGTCGACCCGACAGTCCGTTGCCGAAGGCGGCAACGGCAGACCGCGCACCCTTTGCGGCTGCGCATCAAGACGGGCACCGTTGCCAACCAGCCACTGTTCACCCTTGCCCTCCTCGCCCACCAGGAACAGGAACAGGTTACTGGCCTCGTCGCGGTACAGGCACAGGCCATTCACCGGGTAGTCACGTGTCGGCAGATAAACCGGCTGACCCCAGCTGCGCTGCTCAGCATCAAGACTGACCAGCATCGCTTGCTGCCGCGCATTGTCGAAGCTCGCCACCAGCACACGGGAGCCCAGGGCGCGGCTGTCCAGGCTGGCGAATGATCCCTGCAGGCGCGCCAGTTCCGCGCCTTTGGGGTCGAGTAACAGCAAGCCATCTCGCTGACTGACGGCCAGGCGGTCAGCGCCGGTCGGCAGGAACGCCACGGCGTCGACCTTGAGGTTCGGCGCCCAGGGCGTGATTGTCAGGTTCGCCGGGCCAGCCATGGCCTGGCTGACGCTCAGGCTGATCAGGGCGGCGAGCAGGCAACGGGAGGGTGATAAAAAAATGCTCATGAACAGGCAAGTTCCTTTTGGTGCGTACAACCTGATGGCAGCGGCGGCCATCCCGGGCTTAGAAGTGGGTGAAGGTCAGGCCGAGCTTGAAGGTCGGGCCGTACTCTTCGTACTGGCCGTTGTAGGCGCGCTGCCCGGTGTAGACGAAGTACGACTCGTCTGTGAGGTTTTGCGCCTCGAAGCTCAGTTGCAGGCTTTTCGTCAGCGAATAACGCGCGCTGAAGTCGACGAAGGTTTGCGCATCGACGTGCAGGTCGTGGGCCTTGTCGTTGATTGAGGCCAACTCGTAGAGATAGTCGGATTTGTAGTTGGCCGAGACGCGCAGGCTGAGCTTGTCGTTCTCCCAACCGAGCATCAGGTTGCCGACCGTGTCGGACTGGCTCGGTAGATCGATGCTGCGTTTGCTGTTAGTGCCGGTGGCGGCATCAAAGCCCTTGATCTCGGCATCGGAGCGGCTGAAGGTGGTGTTGGCACCGATCAGCAGGCCGTTCCATGGCGCAGGCAGCCAATCGAATTTCTGCGAGTAGGCCAGTTCCAGGCCATAGAGTTTGGCGCTGTCGCCATTGGCGAACGTGTGCGCCTCGGCGAAATCGACCCACGCACCGGTACCGGCAAGGTCGGTGTTGTAGACGAAGTTCTGAATGTCCTTGTAGAACACGAATGCCGACACCGTGCCCGCCCGGCCCATGTAGTGCTCGATACCGAGGTCGAGGTTGCTCGATTCCAGAGGTTTCAGCTCAGGGTTGCCGAACGTTGCCTCATCGCCGTCGATGACAAAACCCGGCGCCAGTTGGCCGAAGGTCGGGCGCACCACGGACTTGGTCCACGCCGCACGAACCTGAGTGTTTTTGTCCAGTTGGTAGCGTGCATGCAGGCCCGGCAGCCAGTGGTGATATTTGCGTTGGGTCTCGGTGGCCTCGAAGTCGCCGTCGGTGGCGCCGGTGCCTTTGGCTTCGAACTCGGTGCCCTCGTAACGCAGGCCGGCGATGAAGCGCCAATCATCAATATCGACGGTGTTCATCAGGTAACCGGCGTTGATGTCCTCGCGCATCGTGAAATCGTTGACGGCTGACTCGGTCGGGTCATAGAAGTCATCGCGGTTCAGCCCGCCGATCAGGTTCTTGATCGCACTGCCGCTGATCCCTGGTCCGAACTGGCCGAGACGATAATCCACGGTGCCTTTCTGCGAACTGCTGCCAGGTTGAGCTGCTGGTCGTTGAAACCCAGCTCATCGAAGTCTTCATAGACCCAGGCGTCGAGATCATTGTCCTTGTTGCGGCGACTGACCTTGCCGCCGAACTTGACCTGCGAGGCGTAGCCCTTGAAGTCATAATCCCGGGCCAGGTCCAGGCGCAGATTCTTTTCGGTATCGGTGGTGCGCTGCTTCTCCCAATCAACCTTGTCGAGGCTGAAATTGCCCGGGTCGTAGAAGCCCTGGCCGATGATCGGCCGTGGCTTGTCGTTGTCGTAGAACCCACTGTCGGCAAAGTCATCAGTGCCAGCGAAGGCAGCGTTGGCAATGTGCCCCGGGCTGTCTTCGCTGGAACGGCTGTAGCCGGCCTGCCCGCTCAGGGTCCAGAGGCCGAACAGGCGCTCGCCGCCGAGCACGTAGGACTGGATTTCCTGGGTCTCTTCGCGCTGTTTGAGTTTGCGTTTGCCTTCAGCGTCGCCCAGCACGCTGGCGGCTTGCGGGTCGGCGAACTCGAAGCTGGTGGAGTTGCGCGTTTCGCTGTCCTTGTAACGGCTGTACAGCGTGCGCAGGTAATAGCTGCTGAGGTCGTCGGGCTTGTAATCGAAGTTCAGACCGCCGCCGGTGCGTTCGCGGCTGATGTCGTAGTCACGCTGTTCGAACTCCTGCAGCCGGGCGCCTTGCTCGAAATCCCAGGCGCCGCCGGTTTCGACATTGTCCGAACCGAAATCACGTTTCTGCCAGCTCAACGCAGCGGCAACCCCAAAATTGTCGATGCCATCGCCGAGGCTGAAACGGTCGCTGACCGCGCCGGAGAATTTCGGACTGGTCTGATGGCTGTTCTTGTCGTAGCTGGCTTCAGTGCCGCCGGTGTAGAACAATCCCTTGTGATCGAAGGCCGAGAGGCTTTGCACATCGACCGTACCACCCAGGAGTTGGCGTCCATGTCCGGGGTCAGGGTCTTGATCACCGACAACGACTGCACCAGTTCGGACGGCAATACGTCGAGGGCGACGGCGCGGCGTTCGCTTTCCGGCGAGGGCACCAGCGTGCCGTTGATGGTGACGCTGTTGAGGTCGGGGCCCAGGCCGCGCACGCTGACAAAGCGGCCTTCGCCCTGGTCGCGCTCGACGCTGATCCCGGGCAGGCGCTGCACCGCTTCGGCGACGTTTTCGTCGGGCAGCTGAGCCATGCCGTCGGCGTGCACCACGCTCTTGATGCTGTCGGCGCTGCGCTGTTCCTTGAGTGCCTGGTCGATGCTCGCGGCCTGCCCCACGACCTGCACGTGCTCGGTGGTGGTCGCCGATTCGGCGGCACTCAGCCGTTCGCTGGCGATCGCCATGGCCAGAGCGGTAAGCGTGAAACCGACAAACCCGGCTGTGCCTGCTGCGCTGGTACATGTGTGTCCTCCCCCAAAGAGTCCGGTCAGGCCAGGCAAGTGGCCCGGCAACTGGAGGGGCAAGCTAGGGGTGACGCATGACGCTTCTGTGACAGGGGGTGGCAGGGAAGGCTTCAAAACGCGCTTTTGCGCGAATCGGCGGGGGCAAATGAGCTGAAATGACCTGCCTCGCCGGACGCAACTTCTGTGGCGAGACAAACTCCCTCGCCACAGGGACGCTTGGTCAGATAAAAATGTGGCGACATCACTGAGCTGATTCGACCTCCCCCCTCCGTCACCTGGCTGTCACAAACATCTGCTGTGCTGGCGCGCATTGCTTCTTCGCCAAAGGATCGCGGCCATGTTCTCAGTGCTCAAACCCCACCGTTGGAAACTCGCCGCATTGTTGCTGGCGGCGAACCTTGGCTTGTTGCTGTGCCTGGCGTGCGGGGATCTGAAAT
This sequence comes from Pseudomonas sp. TH10, assembly GCF_016651255.1. Classification (GTDB taxonomy): domain Bacteria; phylum Pseudomonadota; class Gammaproteobacteria; order Pseudomonadales; family Pseudomonadaceae; genus Aquipseudomonas. The sequence goes on along the minus strand of NZ_JAEKEG010000021.1, from coordinate 9,213 downwards.
CGGTCAGCGAATGGGTCTGGCTGGACATCATCGGCGAAGGTGGCTCGGCGTTGCTGGCGTTGGTCTGGCTGGGGCTGGTGCTGAAAAGCCGTCCTGCCGGGCGGGTTACCAATTATCTGGCGCTGGGGCTCAGTTGCATTTTCTTTTCCTGGTGGATCGACAGCCTCGACGAGTTTATTCGCCTGCCCGACAGCATCACCTGGGATCACTGGCTGGAATCCGGGCCGATGCCGGTGGGCATGGTGCTGCTGACCATTGGCATCTATCACTGGCATCGTGAGCAACTGGCAATCAGTGCGCAGATGGAGAAACGCGAACGGCTGTTCCGCGAGCATCGGCTGTTCGACAAACTCACCCCGCTGGGCGGCGCCGATTATCTGAAACGGCAACTGGCCGACAGCCTCGCCGAAAGCCTTGCGCAGCAACAACCGCTGTCGTTGCTGGTGCTCGATCTGGACAACTTCGCCGCCATCAATCAGGCCTACGGGCATGCCGAGGGCGACGCGGTGTTGCAGGCCCTCAGCCATGTGCTGCTGCTCAACCTGCGCCGTCAGGATCTGCTCTGTCGACTGGCCGGCGACCGCTTTGTGGTGCTGCTGCCCAATACCGGCGAACGGCAGGCGCAACTGCTGGCGCAAGAACTGCGGATCGCCGTGCAAGCGCTCGCACACAAGACCCGCCAGCATGGCGAACGCTTGCAACTGGCGGCCAGCACGGCGGCCGTCATGGCCCTCGATGAGACGCCCGAAGCGCTGCTCAAACGCCTGAACCTGGCACTGGCGCGCGCCAAGTCGCCGTTGGCCAAAAGCGCCTGAGGCCGACCATGACCGTCAAAACCAGTTGGTACGAAAACGACAGCCGTTTCATTCCCGGGCATTACCAACCGGCGACGCTGATCGACCTGGCGCTGTCGCGTGACATTGACAGCCATCGCCTGTTGCGCGGCACCGGGCTGTTTCATGAAGACATTCTGGCGGGCCAGACGCGGCTCAGCCCGCAGCAGTTTCTCGGGCTGATCGGCAACAGCCGCCGCTTGCTCGACGCTGACGACAGCAGTTTCCTCTTCGGCCAACGCTTGCTGCCGGGGCATTACGGCCCTGCCAGCCACGCCCTGCGTCATGCACAAAACCTGCACCAGGCACTCGATACCCTGGTGCAACAACAGACGTTGCTCAGCCCCCTGGCCGCACCACGCCTGGTAATGGACGACAAGCACGCCTATTTCTACTGGCTGGACAGCTGCGGCGCCGGCGAGCAGTGGCGCTTCCTGCTGGAGGCGAGCATGACGTCGATCGTCGCCATGAGCCGCTCCCAGAGTGGTCAGCGCCTGCCGTGGGAGTGCAGTTTCAGCCACGCCGAGCCGCGTTACGTCGAGCAGTATTGGGTGCACCTGGGCGAAGACACGCAGTTCAAACGTCCCCTGGACCTGATGCGCATCCCTCGCGAGTACCTGGTACGGCCCTGGCCCAACTGCTCGGCAACGGTCGGTCAGGTCGCCCGGCAGGAAGCCCAGGGGCAAATCGATCAGTTGGGTTTCACTGCAAGTTTTGTCGACTGTGTCTACCGCTACTTGCAGGCCCACGTGCGCGAGGCCCCAAGCCTCGAACAGGCCGCGCACGCCTTTGCCGTGAGCCCCGCGACACTCAAACGCAAACTGCAAAAACACCACACCGGGTTCCAGCAACAGGTGGATCTGGTGCGCAAGCACGTGGCGCTGTACCTGTATCAAATCAAAGGCTTCAGCAACGAAGAAGTGGCCGAGTACCTGAGTTTCAACGATGCGGCAAATTTCCGGCGCTCTTTCAAGCGCTGGACCGGTAGCACGCCTAAGTTGATTCGTCAGTTGTTCGGTTCCGGCATGGGCTAACGGGAATTTGCTGGGTTTGAGGCAGGCGGCTATGTTGTAACCACGGCAATCCAGCGGGATTGGACCATTGGCAAGTGGAGACTGACATGCACCTCTTCAAGGCACTGCTGATCACCTCACTAATGGCATCTGGCCTGCTGGGCCACGTTGCCACGGTCAACGCCGAGGGCGATATCGCCAAGGACGTCCGCCATGACCATCGTGAGATAGACAAAGGCATTGATCATGATGCCGACGAAATGGATAAAGCCGATAAACACGCTGACGAAGAAATAGATAACGAAGCTACCCACCTCGACAAAGAGCGGCACAAGGGTGACAAACACCTGGACAAGGAATTCAAGAAAGATCTTTAGACTGCCAAAGTGCAGGCCCGCCCTATTGACCGGGCCTGCAGTTGGTTACTTGGCGGCCAACCGGGTACCGCGCGGCGTTTCAAGTTTAGCCTGTAATAACAGCCATTCGCGCTGAATGATCGAATACGGAATAAACACACTGATGCGCTCGGCGCCTTTCACTCCGGGATGGGCACTGACATCGTGTAACGTCGTGGAATAAAAGCCCATGTTGATCCCGACAATATTGCCATCGTTGCCGATGACCGGCCCACCGGACATGCCCTTGACCAACGGTGCATCGTGGATGGCATACAGATCGCCGCTGTTCTCATCGGTATTGATAAATGGCGCCTGATACACCTTGCCCTTGCCGGTCGCGGTGGCCATATACGGGCTGGAGCCCACGGCGGTGATGGCCTCGCCTACCCGTGGCGCACGCCAGGCGGGATAGCGGCCGTTGGCTTTGTGACGGATGAACACCAGGTCGCAGCCGGTACTGCAGCTGTATTGCACATTGGGGATCAGCGGAGTGTGACGCGTCGTCACGGCGTATTCCTCGTTCCATTGCACAGCCGAAGCCATATACATATAGGGAAGAGGAAAGCCTGAAAAAACGGTGAAGTATGAGTCGTTGGCGGGCCCCGAAAAATCGGGTTTCACCATGCCGTTGCATCCTGCGAGTACAGCTCCTATTAAAAAGCAGGCCATGATCTTGATCATGATGAGTCACCGACTTAATAGGGAGGACGAGACTGTTTTTTGTCGTCAATTTTTATTTTTTAGTTGTAGTTATCCTTGCCGAAGGCTCTGCACCGGTACTTTGTTATTTATGGCCGATGTTCTTTAAACGTGAGTAAATGAATTGTGCTAAGTCCAATTGCTTTTGGTTACATACACTAAGACTTATTATTGGCGCCTAAATAACGACATATAAAAATCACTTCCATGGTTTTTTCTATGACGCCGTTTTACAAAATTCGCAGGGTGATTTCACAATCTGGCCTAAGCTCAAAATTGTCTCGGAGACGCGAGTGCGAGTACCGATCATCCGGTCGATGATCCTCTGCTGATTTCCCGGCCCCGACTGGCTCAAGGATTGCAATGGACGCCGATAGCTGCCCCAGAACAACGGATTTCTGACGCGACGGCAATTTATCAACGAACAGGGCGCCAGCACTACGCTTGGTCAGTCACCGGGAGACGTATCGTGTCAACTCTCAATGAAATCGCAGCGAACCACGCGAGAATGGCTAAGGCAAAGGAAGCGGAGATCATCGCCCTGGGGGAGCGAGAGGCGCAGGTGGTGGGCGGGTTTGAAGTCACCACCCTTGAAGTGCAGCACATGCCGCTGCACCTGATTGCGGGAGCGCAGGATAACCAGGCCGGTCAAGCTGCCGGTTACGGAATGTGACGGATATCCGCCGTTTCTACTGAATCGACAACCCCGCGTCCACCACGAAGTTTTGCCCCGTGCAGCCGCGGCTGTCATCAGACGCCAGAAACAGCGCCATGCGTGCGCAATCGCTGGCGTCGAGGCGGAACTTGAGCATTTGCTGGTCGATGAAATTCTGACTGGCCAATTCCAGTCCCGCCGGATCGCTGGCCCACATGGCATCCTGGCGGGCAGTGCGAATCGCACCCGGCACCAGACTGTTGACACGAATGCCACTGTCACCCAGTTCCCGGGCCAGGGTGCGGGTCATGCCATTGATTGCAGCCTTGGCAGTGGTATAGCAGACCATGCCGGGACGGCCCCTCATCCACGAAATCGAGCCCATGTTGATGATCACCCCGCTTCCGCGCCGGGTCATTCCCGGGGCGACCGCCTGGGCGGCGAAAAAGCGTGGCGCAGGTTGGTTTGCATACGTTCATCCCAATAGTCGACGTCGACGTCCTGCATGGGATGGCGATCGTCGCGGGCGGCGTTATTGATCAACACATCCACCGCCCCCCATTGCGCTTCAACTGCCGCGATGGCGGCCTGCAACGCCGGGATATCGCGCACGTTGCAGGGCAGGAATTTTACCCGGTCCTGGCCAAGCGCAGCAGCAAGTGTCTGCCCACCGGCCTGGTCCAGATCCAGGAAGGCGACGCGGGCGCCCTGCTGGTGAAACGCTTCGACAAATGCCGCGCCAATGCCTGAGGCACCGCCGCTGATCAGGATGACTTTGCCGGTCAGGGACGGGTAACGCGTTTGGGTATGCTGGCTCATGATTCAATCCTTGCAAAAATAGGGAAACTCAACCGGCAAACAAAGGCTCGGGGCAACCGGCCACATCGACCTCTACCGAGAACAGGCAACCTGACAGCGGCCAGGTCGCCAACTCCTCTGCACTGCGGTTTTCCCGGGCACTGGTGATGTACAGCGTGCGCAGGTCCGGGCCGCCAAAAGCAACCATGGTCGGCCATCGGGTGGGGACACGAATTTCATCGAGTTGGGTGCCATCCGGTGCCAATCGCAGGATGCGGCCGCCGTCGAACTGCGCACTCCAGTAGCACCCTTCACTGTCGAACGCGGCGCCGTCCGGACGCCCGCCCGGGCCGCGTTCGAAGGTGCGAACAGTCTGGCGGGGCCCCGGCTGGCCCTGGCCATCCAGGGGGTAGCGATACAGCACATGATTGGGTGTGTCGCTGTGGTACATCCAGGCCCGATCAGGACTGAAGGCCAGGCCGTTGGACACCATGACGTCGTGCGCCATGACTTGCGCATTCATGTGCTCATCGATGCGCATCAGGACGGCGCCATTGCGGTCCCGGGGTTGCCATATAGTCCCGGCCCAGAAACGCCCCCAGGGATCGACTCGACCATCGTTGAAACGACTGTCTGCGGGCCCGCAGGGGTTGTCCGCAACCTTGCGGCCCAGTGTTCCGTCCTCGCCCAGCAAGTAGATGCCAGTGCGCAGGGCAACGATGAAGCCGCCTTGCCGACGCAGGCCGAAACAGCCCAGGTGCTCGCCCAGCGTCAGGCTGGTCACTCCTCCGGTTTGCGGGTCCAGCCGATGCAATTGGCCGGCGAGAATATCGGCCCAATACAGCACCTGCTCCCGGACCGACCACACCGGGCATTCGCCCAGTTCACTGACTTGATCGACCACGCATTTGACGGTGTAACTCATACTATTGCTCCTGATCCATCCAGCCTGATGCTCATGCGCAGGGTGCGCGTCATGTTCTGCCCGGGGCCCAATACAACGATGCCGTGGGCCTGGGGCACAGGCAGGTTGATGGCGTTGTTCAAGTGACTGACCGGTTCGACCGCAATGAAATCCTGGGGTGCCGGTGGCGTAAAAACCACCAGGTGATCCAGCCCTTCCTGCGCGGTCATCTCGACGCCGACCCCGGCTTGCGGCCAATGCACTGAAGCCTGGCGATGCCAGCCTTCGAAACAGTTGTCCAGGCCGACGTGACCCAGCGCCCGACGCCGGGCAAAGTCCCACTGTGGCGGCACCGGCAGGCGTTCATGGGGCAACGAGTCGCTACCGTTGAGCCATACCGCCGATGCGGCAAATGACAGCTCGACCCCCTGGTGTCGGGGGAAATACGGATGCCAACCCAAACCGGCCGGCATTGGCTTGCGACTGGCATTACGCAACGTCATCGACAGGGAAACCCCTGTTCATCAAGGCTGACATATTGATCGACCTCAAACGCAAATGGCCAATCCTCGCCGCCCTCGCTGGCAGGATCATGGGACAGACGCAGGTGGCATTCACGGCTGGTGCAATCAACCACCTGCCACTCACGCTGCCATCCCACGCCATGCAGCGGATGAGCATGCTCGCCAAAATTGCGTGGCAATTGATATTCGTGCCCGCCGCACTGGAAGCGCCCTCCTGCGATGCGATTCGAATAGGGCACCAGCGGATAGCACGCTGAGCGGCGAACGTTGGGGGTGCAATCCCACGGCCGCAACAGCGCAAAACCCCGGTGCCGCAGACCGGCCAGGGAACCGCCCAGTTGTGGCAGTACGTCGAGCTGCAGGTCGCCGCTGTGCAGGCGAAGCATGTTCATGGGTGGCGCCTTTTTCCAACTGTTCATCAATGCTCAGAATCCCCAACGGATACCTGCTGTCATGGCCCACGGGTCGTACCCCTTGGGTACGCTTGGGTAGCTTTCACTCAACAGCGCAAACCCCTGTCCGGAGTCGGCATTATTCTCGATGTGAGACACGTAGGTGTAGAGCTGGGTATTGGTATTAAGCGAATACAGGTAGCCCGCGTGAGTGGCCCAGGCTCGCGCGCCCTCGGCTTCGATACGGTGCGAGACGCCAAGCGTGATGTCACCGGGGCCGAAAGTGATGCGTGCGTTGACCATCTGCGCAGAGGCGAACCAGCGTACGTCGGTATCGCGTTCGGAGTAGACGTAGTTCGCGCCCACAGCACTCCACCGAGCCGCACGGTGCCGGAGAGCACATGGGTGTTTTGCCGATACAACTCACCGGTCGTGAGCGAGGGAGCCGAATCGTGCTGGTTGAAGCCGTAGCCCAGCCTTGTATCACCATCGCGATAGCGCAGGTTGAAGCCGCTGGTGCGGTTCTGATCCGGACCGTTTTCAATACTGGAGTTACCGTAGGAATACCCCAGTTCGCTGGAGAACCCATGGACCTCCGGAGTGCGGTAGCGCACGGTGGTGTCATAGAAGCCACCGGTGCCACTTTTGCCCAGGGTCGTGGTGTGTTCCAGGCTCATGATCGAGGCCATGTTGGACAGGCCATACATCGCCACGTCCGAATCAAGGAACACCCAGTAGATCGGCATGTACAGGCTGCCCATGTCGACCGAACCGAATGGCCCGGTCACCCCTGCACCATAACCACGGTTGGTGGAGATCCTGCCCTCGTTGTAGCCGGTGCGCCAGATGTTGCGCAGCACCAGGCCGCGCTCACCGAACGCCCGCACGCCATAGCCGCTGTTCCCCAGTGCGTAGTCGATCTTCAGGCCAATTCGCGACGCCTGCAGGTTGCCGTCCGAGACCATGGTATGACCCGGGTGATCGTCGGTGAACTTGCCGCCCTGCAGCGACAGATCAAGAATCCCGTAAGGGTTGATGCTCAGGTTTCCAGCCTTGAACACCAACGGTGAGGCCGCATCGGCAGGGTTTCCCAGGAGGGTGCAGGTCATGGCAAAAGCAGCAAAAACGTAATTTTTATTATTCAAGTTCGCTTACTCGGGTACAGGTATTGGCGATCTCAAGGCGCAGGGAGGCCCGACGCCTCCCGAGAAGGAGGCGCACAGGGCGCCGTGTACCGGGAAAGGATTCAACTCACAGAGCGAAGCCCGCCAGGGTTTCGAAGGTCGCCTGCCAGCGACTGCCGACGCGGATGAACACCGGAGGCTGACCCAGCGGCGCTGCAACCGTCACGCGCTGGCCGCCGGCATATCGCTCGCCACTCCACAGGTGCTGCCATTGATCGCCACGAGGCAGATAGGCCGCCCACTCGCGCTGACCTTCGGCGTGCACGGGCGCCACAAGCAGGTCTTTGCCGTACAGGTATTGATCCTGGATCGAATAGGTCTCGGGATCCTGCTCGTAGTGCAGGAACAGCGGGCGCTGCAGCGGCAACCCGCTGGCCTCGGCTTCATCCACCAGGCTTTGCAGGTACGGACGCAGGCCGACATACAGTCGGGTCATGCGGGCGAAGTGCGCGTAAGTGTCGGCGTCCTGCCAGAACTGCAGGTTCTGGTCCGGGCGATTGCCTTCATGGGTACGCATCACCGGAGTGAACGCCGCCATCTCGGCCCAGCGCTGGAACAGTTCGCCGGTGCGGCAATTGTCGTAGAGGCTGGTGTAGCCGCCGATATCACTGTGGTGATAGGCATTGCCGAGCAAACCCGAGGACAGCGCACCACAGATGACCGTCTGCAATCCGTCATGGCGGCTGAAGTCTACTGACTGGTCCCCCGCCCACAGCAATGGGCAATGACGTTGCACGCCGCTGTAGCCGGCCCGCATGAAGAACAGTGCATCGCCGGTCTTGCCCGCGTTGGCAATGGCCCGTGCGTTGACCTCGGCCCAGCGCACTGGCCAGGCGTTGTGCTCGAGCATCGGGTCGGCATCGCCGGCCAGTTTCAGGTCGATGGGCAGGTACTCGCCGAAGTCGGCCATCCAGCCGGACAAGCCCTTGTCGAGCATCTCGCGCCGCAGGATTCGCTCTTCAAACCACTGCGCCGCTGCCGGCAAGGTGAAGTCGACCACGCCACACAGGAACTCGCCGAAGTCCACCAGATAGGTGCCGCCTTCGACTCGCGTGGCCAGGTAACCGGCTTCCTGCGCTTCCTGAAACAACGGACCGTCGTTGCACAGGTACGGGTTCACGTAGCCCATGAACCGGATGTCCTGTGCTTCAAGGCTGGCCACCCAGGCGGCGTGATCGGGGTAGCGCGTGCTGTTCCACTGCCAGTCCCAGAACAGGCGTTTGCCAAAGGAGGTGATGCGCAGGCCTTCCCAGTCCTCGCACCACAAGGCGCTCACCGCGACGCCCTGGTCGAGCGCATCGTCGAGACGCGCCTGGGCGTGTTCGCGGCCGTTCTTCAAGCCCAGAATCGCCCCTTTCATCACCCATGCCGGCAGGCGCGGCTGGCGACCGAAATGGCTCGATACCTGGCTGACCAGTTGCACGAAGTCATCGGCCAGGAGGAATTCGAACGCCTCGGGCACCGCCCAGAACTGCAGTTCATGAAATCGTTGATGGCGGAAATCAAAATCGGCGTAGGCCGTGGTCACCGCATGCAGGCAGTAGCGCTGGGAGGAAATGTAGGTCGGCTGCGGATAGTTGGTGTGGTAGTAGTCGCCGCCGGCATTGGCTTCGTTGTCCGCTTGCAGGGTGAGCCAGGTCGACTTGTCCCGGCCGACTCCGGGCTCCGAGGTCCAGAGCGGAAAATTGCGCCCGCGCAGGTCGAAATACGACATCTGCTCGCCGCAACCCCAGACATGCTCATCCGCTGCTGCCGGTACGCGCAACCACAGGCGGTTGATGCCCGCATCAATGTTCAGTGGCACCAGGCGCAA
>NZ_JAEKEG010000020.1 GCF_016651255.1 Pseudomonas sp. TH10 | reverse complement strand
CCAGCGTATGCTGGCTTTTGCCCGACGCCAGGAGCTCAAGACCGAACCGGTCCAGGTTGCGGAAATGGTGCAGGGCATTACCGGACTGTTACGCAGTGCGCTGGGGCCGTCCGTGCGTTTGGTAACCCATTTCCCGCCAGGACTCGAGCCGGCCCTCGCCGACATGAACCAGCTGAATTGACCGTGATGAACCTGGTAACCAATGCCCGCGACGCCATGCCCCAGGGCGGCGAAATTCTGGTCAGTGCCCAGGCCGTGGAGATCCATGCGCAATCGACTCTGTCTCTGGCGGCCGGGCAATATATCTGCCTGAGCGTTAGCGATAACGGCGAAGGCATGGACGACGCCACGCTCGCCTCGGCAATGGACCCGTTCTTCACCACCAAAGGGCTTGGAAAGGGCACCGGCCTGGGCTTGTCGATGGTGCACGGGTTTATCGAACAGCTGGGTGGCCGTTTCATCCTCAAGAGCCAGAAGGATAAAGGCACCACGGCCGAGTTGTGGTTGCCGGTGGCTGGTGCCAGCAGCGCAACCCGACTACAGGCCGAAACCGAGCCGTCTGCACCTGTGTCACGAATAAGCGTACTGGTGGTGGACGATGACAGCCTGGTCCTGACCAGCACCTGCCTCCTGCTGGAGGACCTGGGCCATAAGGTCACAGCAGCGAACTCCGGCGCGAAAGCGCTGCAATTGTTCAGCGCCGACCAGCCATTCGACCTGGTGATCACCGACATGGCCATGCCGCACATGAGTGGCGCGCAACTGGCGCATGCCATTCAGGAGATCGCCCCGGGCATCCCCATCATCATCGCCACCGGCTTCGCCGAGCGACTGGAAGGTTTCGCTGCCAATCTGCCGCGGCTGTCCAAGCCATTCAACCAGCTCAACCTGGTAGAAATCATTGCCTCGACCTTGAAGTAAGTGCGTGCAGGCCAGGGAATGAAATCCGGCTGAACTAGTTTCAAGCCGGATCTTCTAATTCTTTTTCAGACCTGACAGAACCCCCGTGCCCAGAATATTGACCGAAGCCACGGCTGAAGAAGCCCTGACCGAACACAATGCCAAAATGTTTGGCTCACCGAAGGAGCGCCTGGATTTCTACCGCAGGGAAATCCAGTATGAGACCAGCATCCTGGCCAACCGCACGGATGCCTACCTGGCCGCGCAGTCGTTCCTGGTCATTGCGTTCGCATCCTGTATGGCAAACCTCAACCCCGAGTGGGGCAAGCTGTTCACCTTGGTCGTACCGCCATTCCTGGCGCTGCTGGGGTTGCTGAGTTCCCTGAATGCCTGGCCCGGCATCAGGGCGGCGTACGACATCATCGATCACTGGCATTTCAAACAGAGCGAACTGTTGAGCAGTGAACCCCTGATGGGCCTGGCGTACGATGAATCACCTTTATTCAGCGAGATGGAGTCTTCGCACAAGGGGTACCGCAAGTCGCTACTGTTTTCAGTACGAACCCCGTGGATTTTTGCGACGTTTTGGGTATTGCTGGGCACTTATGCGGTATTTATTCAGGTGACCAATCCTGGTGGTTGATCAGCCTTTGGGCTGTGGCGGGGGCTTGCCCTCGCCACGCCCTGGCATTGGCTATCAAGCCGCCAGATTAGCGGCGCTCATCTCTTTCTTGTACTGCGCTTTCAAACTCTCCATCTGCGCCCCAAGCTCTTCCAGCTCAGCCTTGCCCAGCAGCTTCCTGGCTTCAGGGAACATCTCCTGTTCTTCCTCTTCGATGTGGTGCTCCAGCAACTCCTTTACTACCTTCACCCGCCCGGAAAACTCGGGGGTCGATGGGTCGGTTGCTTTCAGGTCTGGCAGCACCAGGGAATCGACCGTGCGGTGTTCTTCCTTGGCTTCGTAGTACATGATTTCCTGCTCTTTGCCCCCGGCTTTCTTGTAGGCGGGGTACAACACTTCTTCCTCGAGCCGGGTATGGATGGTGATTTCCATTTCCAGCTTGGCAAGCAGCTCCGTGCGTTTCTTGACTCCACGCTCGGTGGATTCGCTCAACTGGGTCAGGATGCTCTTCACGCGTTCATGGTCGGCTTTCAACAGGTCGATGGCGTTCATGGTCGGGTTCTCTCGAATAGTCACGGGTAGAGCGCTAACGGTCTCGATGCCGCAGGTCGCTTACAGTGAGGGAGCATTTCCCGTGCCGGATCCGATCAGCGGCTAATTCTATTATAAATCAATTAATTAACTCTGCTTATAAGCTGGGACCACCATGCAGCCTGCATGAGTGTACAAAGGCGGCCATTGCACTTCGCATTGGGCTGGCACGACGCGGGATTTTTACTTGTAGAGGCAAAAACCGCCGATCAGAATCGCCTCGCATTCAACTGAACTCGCCGCTTCAGCCATCGCCCTTAACTACAGACTATCCAGTCTTTATTGACCAGCGAGATTGACCAGCGAGGATGCAGCCATGAGAGCACTCACCTATCACGGCGCGCACAGCGTCAAAGTCGACACGGTTCCCGATCCGGTTATCGAGGAAAGTGATGACATCATTCTTCGAGTGACCGCGACGGCGATATGCGGATCTGATCTCCATCTCTATCGAGGAAAGATTCCAACGGTCGAGCATGGCGATATCTTCGGCCATGAGTTCATGGGCATTGTCGAGGAAACCGGTTCGGCGGTGACTGCGGTACAGCGCGGTGATCGGGTAGTGATCCCTTTCGTGATCGCCTGTGGCGACTGCTTTTTCTGCCAGCAAGAGCTGTTCGCGTGCTGCGAAACCACCAACTCCGGGCGCGGAGCCATCGTCAACAAAAAGGCAATCCCTCCACCGGCCGCGTTGTTCGGCTTCAGCCGTTTATATGGAGGCATTCCCGGCGGGCAGGCCGAGTTAGTGCGTGTCCCCAAGGCCAACACCGGGCCCTTCAAGGTTCCGGGTATGCTGGCAGACGAGAAAGTACTGTTTCTTTCGGACATCCTGCCTACCGCCTGGCAAGCCGTACTTAACGCTGGCATTGGCCATGGTTCCAGCCTGGCGATCTACGGTGCAGGCCCAGTGGGGCTCCTCAGCGCTGCCTGCGCACGAATGCTGGGCGCCGAGCAAATTTTCATGGTCGATCATCATCCGTATCGACTGGCTTACGCGCAGAGTGCCTATGGAGTGATCCCGATAAACTTCGATGAAGATGACGACCCGGCGGACACCATCATTCGCCAGACCGTTGGCAGTCGCGGGGTGGACGCGGTCATTGACGCGGTAGGCTTCGAGGCCAAGGGCAGCACCACCGAGACGGTGCTGGCGACGTTGAAGCTGGAGGGCAGCAGTGGCAAGGCGCTGCGCCAGAGTATCGCTGCCGTTCGCCGAGGTGGCGTGGTCAGCGTGCCTGGGGTTTACTCCGGCTTTATCCATGGTTTCCTGTTCGGTGACGCGTTCGATAAAGGCCTGACATTCAAAATGGGGCAGACCCATGTCCAGCGCTATTTGCCGCAGCTGCTGGGGTATATCGAAACCGGACGCTTGCAACCCGAGGCAATCGTCACCCACCGCATGTCACTGGAGCAGGCCGCCGAAGGGTACAAGCTGTTTGATAAAAAGCAGGAGGATTGTCGCAAAGTGATCCTGACTCCGGGTAGCCCTGAGGAGCCCTTGGCTGAAACCTTCGAGGCCCAGGTAATCCCAGTGACCTGATGCAGAGCCGAAAAAGGGGCGAAGCACACTTGCAGGAGCATCAAGCCGGCTCCTGCAAGTGACAGGCAGTGCCAGCTACATCACGCTCTGGATTCGTGCGCGGGTTTGGGATTGGCAACCGCCATCGGCATCGAAGGGAAGTCCTCGTTCAACAGGCGCAAATGCTCGATGGCTTCTTCGAATTTCAAGTCGGCTTTTCTGCGCATTGCCTGGTAGCGGTCGAACTGCTCACCATCCAGCTCGCTGCCTTCGAGGAGGGCGAAGGCGGCTTGATTCAGCGTCTCGGCTTCCTCAAATAGTTGGCGGTTGCGTTCCAGGGCGAACTCGCGGCAGGCTGAAATTTCATCACGGGTGGAGTAGTGGATCATGGCCGGCACCTTTGTTCGGAATGTTAATGATTAATAGGCAGCGGCACCGGCGAAGGATTTCAAATTTATGAGCGTTAAATTTCGATTATTCCGACGATAAAACCCTGAGCAAAAAATCAGTTTTTTCGTTTTTTACGCTGTTCGTATCGAGCAAGGATGGGTTGGGTGCTGACCCCGTGCACGAGGATGCTCAACGCCACCACCGACAACGTCAGATTGGTGCACAAGGCCGCGACTGACGGGTCCAGCCCGTGGTTTAGGGCGTAGAACAGGTAATACAGGCTGCCGATCCCGCGGATCCCGAACCAGCCGATCAACAGGCGCTGGCGACTTTCGAGCAGACCGCCCCAGGGCATGGCCAGGACGCTCAGCGGTCTGATCAGCAGGAACAATGCGCCACCTATCGGCAGCGCGCGCCAGTCCCAGTGCGCAATCAGCACCACGCCGAGCAAGGTCACCAGGAATACTTCCATGGCGCGCTCCACCAGACCGCCAAATGCCAGCATGTCGCCCATCATGATGCCGGCGGCCACTTGGGAATCTTCAAGATTCTCGGTATCGCCATGCACCGCTTGCTGGGGGTCGACGTTCTGGTGACCGACCACTGGCTGGACCAGATGCTCGGCCGGCACCGGGGCATCGCCCGTTGACTTGACCTCTTCCTGACGCAACCCCAGGCCAGCGGCGAATACAGACAGGAACCCGTAGGCGTGAACCCACTCGGCGCCGACATAGGCCAATGCGATGAGGGCCAGGGCCAGATAGTCGTTGGGGGAGAGGGTGCTGTCTTCATTGGCAATGCGCAGGGATAAGGTCAACCGGCCGATTCCACGGCCCATCCAGTACCCGATCAACAGCCCCGCCGGCACTGCCCAGAGCACTCTGCCGAGCGCCCAATCTCCCAGCCAGCCGGGGTTGCCGTCTTGTTGCAGCAGGAGCAATCCAAGAATCACGAACGGGAAGGCGACCCCGTCATTCAGGCCAGCCTCGCCGGACAGGCCGAACCGCACACTGTCGTCGTCGCGGGCATCGTTAACCTGCACCAGAGACGCGAGCACAGGGTCGGTCGGCGCCAGGATCGAGCCAACCAGTACGCTGACCCCCCAAGGCAACTGGAACGCGAAGTGCAGCAGCAGACAAACCCCGGCAATGCTCAGCATCATAACCGGGCCCGCCAGGCCCAGTGCCACTCGCCAGTTCTTTTGCCTGAAGGGAGCGCGCAGCTTCAAACCGCAAACGAACAGGGAAAACAACACCGCCACTTCGGTCAGGTGTTCCATCCACACTGATGCATCGTCCACATCCAGTTTCAATACGCCCAGGCCGGTGGGGCCGATGCCGACGCCCAGCGCCAGGCATACCGCCGAGGTGGTAACGGGCTTCCAGCGCAGATAGGACGACGTCAATGCCAGGGTCAGTAACACGGCACCGAGAACGGCCACCCAAATGGTAAAACTCATACTTGCGTCCTGCGCGAGGGTGGCCGTGATACAGCGTGGAGTAAGCTCAACCGACAGTCGCGCGCAGGTATTCGGGCGTCAGCACGTTGAACCACAGCAAGATCATTTCCACCAGGATAGTGACCAGCACTAGCAAGCCCACGCCCCAGACGCAGGCGGCATTCAATACTCCCTGTTCCTTGCGTTCATGCATAAACGTGGGCAAGCCTACGAACAGCAAAAATGTCGAGTAGATGCCTGCAGCGCCCAGCACCGCGATGGCCAGCCAACGGCTGGGATAAAGGCCTGCCAGCCCAGCCAGGAAGAACGGGGTGGCGGTGTAAGCCGCAAATCCGATGCATTGGTTGATGGTTGGCCGGGCGTCGAAGGTGCGCGACATCCAGCGTATGAACAGGCCCATTACTGCTACGCCCAGCAGAATAGTCACGTAGAGCATCACGCACAGCTGCAAGGCGCTAGTGGTACTGAGCTTGACTGTCTCATTCTGCGCCAAACTCCAACCCACGTAGGTGGTCCCGATGAACAGGCACACTGCGGGGATCAGGGCGAGCAGGAGCAGATGCGCAAGGTAGTGGCGCGGATGCGCTTCCTCTTCCTTGCGAATATCCGTCCAGGCGTAGTTGGGTTGAGTGAATAGCTTGACGATAGGTGCGGACATGACGACCTCCTCGAACGGCCCGTGGTGGAGGGCTATAAACGTATTGAGCAAGGGCATTTACCGACGGTTCATTTTTTGTCGCACAGGCCAGCCAGTCTTGGCGTGCAGCCCCAAGACTGACTGCGCGACAGTTAGAGCATCGGTTTGCCGCCGGTGACGCCGTAGCGCTGACCGGTGATGTAGCTCGCTTCGTCGGAAGCGAGGAGGACGTAGATCGGCGCCACTTCGACAGGCTGACCGGGGCGACCCAACGGCGTGCTGCCGCCAAAGTTCTGCACTTCTTCGTCGGGCATGGTCGAGACGATCAGCGGCGTCCAGATGGGCCCCGGTGCGACGCTGTTGACCCGGATGTTCTTCGGCCCGAGCATCTGCGCCAAGCCGCCGGTAAAGTTGGCGATAGCTCCCTTGGTAGTAGCGTAGGCGAGCAGGGTAGGCTTGGGCATGTCCGAGTTGATGGAGCTGGTATTGATGATCGAGCTGCCGGGCTTCATGTGTTTCAACGCCGCCTGGCAGATGCGAAAGATCGCGGTGATGTTGACGTCGAATGTCATCACCCATTCCTCGTCCGGAATGTCTTCGAAATTCTCGTGGGTCATCTGGAACGCGGCGTTGTTGACCAGCACGTCAATGCGACCGAAGCGTTCGACGGTCTTGTCGACCACCGCCTGGCATTTGGCTTTTTGCGCCAGGTCGCCTGGCACCAGCAGGCACTGGCGGCCGGCCTGTTCGACCCAGCGTGCGGTTTCCTGGGCGTCTTCATGTTCGTTGAGGTAGGCAATGACCACGTCCGCGCCTTCGCGGGCGAAGGCAATTGCCACGGCGCGGCCGATGCCGCTGTCGGCGCCGGTAATCAGGGCAATCTTGCCTTCCAGCCGGCCGGAGCCTTTGTAGCTTTGCTCACCGCAGTCCGGGTAGGGATCCATTTTTTTCTGGGAGCCGGGGACGGGTTGTGCCTGTTTGGGGAAGGGCGGTTTTGGATAGTCATTCATCGTGAATCTCCAATCTCAAGGCGAAAGAGTCAGAGGGTGGACCCTGGGCTTTTGGCGTGGGTTCGGTTGGATTTTCGGTGAAAGGGTTGAACGGTCAACACGCTGTGCCAGGCGCGACGCCATGGTGTAAGCTCTCGGGTTCTTCGGATTCGACCCATTGCGAGCCCTATGCCGTTGCTTTTCAAACGTTCCTTGCTGCCCAAATTGCGCAGCTTTCCGCTGACCGCCGAGGCCGTGACCATTCTGTCCGGTGCCGCCGAATTTCGTCGTTGCCTGCTGGAGAAAATCGCTGCGGCGACCCAGCGCATCTACATCGTCGCGCTCTATTTACAGCAAGACGAAGCCGGTCAGGAAATCCTCGATGCCTTGCACGCCGCCAAACTCAAGCGCCCAGAGCTTGAAATTGCCGTGGTCGTCGACTGGCTGCGCGCTCAGCGTGGTTTGATCGGTGCCGGCAAGCAGCCGGGCAACGCGGCGTGGTATCAGGAAATGACTCGCACGCATCAGAGCGAGGTGCCGGTCTACGGCGTGCCGGTGCAGACCCGCGAACTGTTCGGCGTGCTGCACCTGAAGGGCTTTGTGATCGATGATTGCGTGGTCTACAGCGGTGCAAGTCTTAACAACGTCTACCTGCACAAGTTCGACAAGTACCGGTTCGACCGTTACCACGTGCTGCAAAGCCACGAACTGGCCGACTCGATGCACCACTTGGTCAAGCACGGTCTGATCGAATCGAAAGCGGTGCATCGTCTCGACCTGCCCAACCTGCCGACTACGCGCAGCCTGCGCAACGACATCGGCGACCTGCGCAGTCGGCTCAAATACGCAACCTACGACACCAGCGCCGGCAGCACGGCGCACACGGGTCTGTCGGTCAGTCCATTGCTCGGCGTGGGCAAGAACAACCCGCTGAACCGGGCGATTCTCGAACTGATCGCCAGCGCGCAACAGCAACTGACCATTTGCACGCCGTACTTCAACCTGCCGCTCGGCGTGATCCGCGAGGTCAATCGTGCCCTGGCCCGTGGGGTGAAGATCGACATTGTGGTCGGCGACAAGACCGCCAACGACTTCTACATTCCGCCGAGCGAGCCGTTCAAGGTGATCGCGGCGTTGCCGTATCTGTACGAAATCAGCCTGCGGCGCTTCGCCAAGCGGCATCAGCGAAACATCGACAGCGGCCAGTTGAACCTGCACCTGTGGCGTGATGGCGACAACACCTATCACCTCAAGGGCATGTGGATCGATCAGCGTTATACCTTGCTCACCGGTAATAACCTGAATCCACGGGCGTTCCGTCTCGACCTGGAAAACGCGTTGCTGATCGATGATCCCAAAGGTGAGCTGCTGGCGCCGCGCAGGGAAGAGCTTGGGCAGATTTTCCAGCACACCACGCGCATTGGCCGATACCAGGACCTGGAAACACTGGTGGAATACCCGGCAGCGGTGGCCAAGTTCCTCAAGCGCGTCAGCCGCGTGCGGATCGAGAGGTTGCTGTACCGGATCCTGTAACTTGCAGGAGCCAGCTCGCTCGCGAAAAACCAGAGGCCGCCTCGGGGCATCAGGCACCCCGCGTCATCGTTAAAGACCATCGCCAGCAAGCTGCCTCCTGCATGTAAGATGGCGATATTCGAATAACAACCTGGCCTGCCTGATTTAATGTCGGAAAAAGACACTATCTCCATCCAACTGGTGCGCGAAGCCCTGTTGCAAAGTTGTGCGCCCGGCGTGGCAACCGCCGAAATACTGGAAAAGGTCGGCATTGCCCCGGCGTTACTGGGTGCCGCGAATGCCCGGGTGCCGGCGACGGCCTATGCACGGCTGTGGCGCCTGCTGGCCCGACGGGGCGACGATGAGTTTTTTGGCATGGATCCGCGCCCGCTGCGCTCCGGAAGTTTCGAATTCCTCTGCCGCAGCGCCATGGCCCAGCCCAGCCTGATGGCCGGCCTTACCTGCGGCCTGGACTTTCTCTCGCTGATGTTCCGGCACCTGCCAGCGCACCTGGTGCGTCAGCAGAGCCTGGCGGAAATCGTGCTGATCGAGGATGAGCAACCCGCCAAGCGCGCGTTCACCTACTTTACCTACTGGATGATCGTGCACGGCGTCGCCTGCTGGTTGGCCGGGCGGCGAATACCGATCCTGGCGATTGAACTGCGCTGCCCGGCACCGGATTTTCTGGACGACTACCAGGTGATGTTTTCCGAGAACCTGCGCTTCGATCGACCCCGCACTCGCATGATTTTTGCCGCCGATTGCCTGGACATGCCGATCCGCCGCAGTCCCGATGAGCTCAAGCGCTTCCTGGCCCATGCCCCGGCTAATATCCTGGTGAAATACCGCGATCCACAGAGCCTGGCCAGCCGGATCAAGCACGATTTGCGGCAGATCACCGCCGAGCAATGGCCGGAAACCGACGCCCTGGCGCAGCAATTGTACATGTCGGCCTCGACCTTGCGTCGGCGTCTTGCCGAGGAAGGGCAGACGTATCAAGGGCTCAAGGACAGCGTGCGCAAGGAACTGGCGATTGTCTGGCTGGCGGAGCCTTCGATCAGTTTTGTCGAGATCGCGGCGCGGTTGGGGTTCGCCGATGCGAGTTCGTTCTACAAGGCGTTTCGCAAGTGGTCGGGGTCGAATCCCGGGCACTACCGCAGTCTTATACTCAATGAGCCGAACTGAGCGTGATTGTGGAGTGGCCTGACTGGCCACATCGCGAGCAAGCTCGCTCCTGCAGTTTTAGCGTCAGCACACAGATCCTGTGGGAGCGAGCGTGCTCGCGACGAGGCCATGGCAGCCGCTGCGCCTCTCGAACCCTGGCCAAACCAGTCAGCCACTTTGATGGCTTTGACCATTGCCGCCACAGCCCCACAGCGCGACTATCCCCCTGTTGTTTACGCTTCCCAGCCTAATAAAAACACAGAGGGATTCTGGCAATGCGCGATTACTTGTCTGCCACTGAACAGTTCAACTATCAGCACACCGTCGATGCCGCACTGGCCGGCGACCTCACTGCGCTCAATGCCTGCGTCGAGTGTTGCGACCGCCATGCCTTGCCGGGACGCATTGCGCTGTTCTGGGAAGGCCGCGACGGCGCCAGTGCGACGTACACTTTCAGCGACTTGCAGGACAAAGCCGCGCGTTTCGCCAATTTTCTCCTCGCCCAGGGCGTACAGAAGGGCGACAAGGTCGCCGGCCTGCTGCCGCGCAACGTCGAATTGCTCATCACCGTGTTCGCCACCTGGCGAATCGGCGCGGTCTATCAGCCGCTGTTCACCGCTTTTGGCCCCAAAGCACTCGAACATCGCCTGAACAGTTCAGGCGCCAAGGTGGTGGTGACCGATGCGGGCAATCGCAGCAAGCTCGCCGAGGTCGAGAGCTGCCCGACCATCGTTACCGTCGCAGGACCAAAGGCCAGGGCATTGTCCGTGGCGATTTCAGCTTCTGGGCTGAGCTGGCCAATTACCCTGCTGTCTGCGAACCGGTGCTGCTCACTGGTGAAGACCCTTTCCTGCTGATGTTCACCTCTGGCACCACCGGCCCGTCGAAAGCCCTGTCCGTACCCCTGAAGGCCATCGTGGCGTTCCAGAGTTACACCCGCGATGCGGTCGACTTGCGCCCCGAAGATGCATTCTGGAACGTCGCCGATCCCGGCTGGGCCTACGGCATTTATTTCGGCGTAACCGGGCCACTGGCGATGGGGCATCCGATTACCTTTACGACGGCCCGTTCACCCTGGAAAGTACCTGCCGGGTCATCAATAAATATGGAATCACCAACCTCACGGGCTCGCCCACGGCCTACCGACTGCTGATCGCCGGCGGCGACGAGTTCGCCCGGTCCATCAAAGGCAGGTTGCGCATTGTCAGCAGTGCCGGTGAACCGCTGAACCCGGAAGTGATCCGCTGGTTCGCCGACAACCTGAACGTGGTCATCCACGACCATTATGGCCAGACCGAACTGGGCATGGTGCTGTGTAATCACCACGGCCTGGAACACCCGATTCACATGGGCGCCGCCGGCTTTGCCTCGCCCGGCCACCGCATTGTGGTGCTGGATGAGGCCTGCCAGGAACTGAGCGTCGGTCAGCCGGGCATCCTGGCCATCGATCGCAGCCAGTCACCGATGTGCTGGTTCGCCGGTTACGAAGGCGGCCCCACCAAAGCGTTCGTCGGCCACTACTACCTGAGCGGCGACACCGTCGAGTGGAACCCCGATGGCAGCATCAGCTTCGTCGGGCGCAGTGACGACGTGATCACCACCTCCGGCTACCGGGTCGGCCCGTTCGACGTGGAAAGCGCGCTGATCGAGCACCCGGCCGTGGTCGAGGCGGCAGTGGTCGGCAAGCCTGATCCGGAGCGCACCGAGCTGGTCAAAGCCTTCGTTGTACTCAGTGCGCAATACCGCGCCGATCCGGCGCTCGCCGAAGAACTGCGCCAACACGTGCGCAAGCGCCTGGCCGCGCATTCGTACCCCCGTGAAATCGAATTTGTCAGCGAATTGCCGAAAACCCCAAGCGGCAAATTGCAGCGCTTTATCTTGCGCAACCAGGAAATCGCCAAGGCTCAAGAGGCCGCCGCGAAGAACGTTTCAGCTTGAATCCAAGGAAACTGTGATGCAGATCGAAAACAAGGTTTTTCTCGTCACCGGCGGTGCGTCCGGGCTCGGTGCCGCCACCGCTGAAATGCTGGTGGCCGCCGGTGCCAGCGTGATGCTGGTAGACATGAACGCCGACGCCGTCGCCGCTCCAGGCCCAGCGCCTGGGCGCGCAAAGTGTGGTTGCCGACATCAGTGATGAGGCCGCCGCTGAAGCCACAGTGCAAGCCACGGTGAAAGCCTTCGGCGGCCTCAATGGCCTGGTCAACTGCGCCGGTATCGTGCGCGGCGAAAAATCCTCGGCAAGAGCGGCCCGCATACGCTGGCCAGCTTCAGCCAAGTGATCAACGTCAACCTGATCGGCAGCTTCAATATGCTGCGCCTGGCGGCAGCGGCGATTGCCGAAACTGAAGCGGATAGCGACGGCGAGCGCGGGGTGATCATCAATACTGCGTCGGCCGCTGCCTATGACGGCCAGATCGGCCAGGCGGCTTACGCGGCGTCCAAGGGCGCTATCGTCAGCCTGACCTTGCCCGCCGCTCGCGAGCTGGCGCGCTTTGGCATCCGCGTGATGACCATTGCCCCGGGCATTTTCGAGACGCCGATGATGGCCGGCATGACGCCTGAAGTACGCGCGTCGCTGGCGGCTGGCGTGCCGTTTCCACCCAGGCTCGGGAAACCGGACGAGTATGCCGCGCTGGTAAGGCATATCATTGAAAACAGCATGCTCAATGGCGAGGTGATCCGTCTCGACGGTGCCTTGCGCATGGCCGCCAGGTAGGAGAATTCGTCATGACTATTGCCAACGATCCGATTGTTATTGTCAGCGCCGTGCGCACCCCCATGGGCGGGTTCCAGGGCGAACTGAAAAGTCTCACCGCACCGCAGCTGGGTGCCGCCGCGATCAGCGCCGCCGTCGAACGCGCCGGTATCGTCCCTGCTCTGGTCGAGGAAGTGCTGTTTGGCTGCGTCCTCTCCGCAGGCCTTGGCCAGGCCCCGGCGCGCCAGGCCGCGCTGGGTGCAGGGTTGGACAAATCAACCCGCTGCACCACGTTGAACAAAATGTGCGGCTCGGGTATGGAAGCGACGATGCTGGCCCACGACATGCTCGTCGCCGGCAGTGCCGAGGTGGTCGTCGCCGGAGGCATGGAGAGCATGTCCAACGCGCCGTACCTGCTGGACCGCGCACGCAGCGGTTACCGCATGGGTCACGGTCGGGTGATGGACCACATGTTTCTCGACGGGCTTGAAGACGCCTACGACAAGGGACGCCTGATGGGCACCTTCGCCGAAGACTGCGCCGAGACCCACGGCTTCAGCCGCGAAGCCCAGGATGCCTTTGCCATTGCCTCGACCACCCGTGCACAGCAGGCGATCAAGGACGGCAGTTTCAAGGACGAGATCGTCCCGCTTACCGTTACCGTCGGCAAGGAACAGGTGCTGATCAGTAACGACGAACAGCCGCCGAAAGCCAAACTCGACAAGATTGCTGCACTCAAGCCGGCGTTCCGCGACGGTGGCACCGTCACTGCGGCCAACTCCAGCTCGATCTCCGACGGCGCTGCGGCCCTGGTGTTGATGCGCCGCTCCGCTGCCGAAAAACAGGGGCTCAAGCCGCTGGCAGTGATTCACGGGCATGCTGCCTTTGCCGATACCCCGGGGCTGTTCCCGGTGGCCCCGGTGGGCGCAATCCGCAAGCTGATGAAAAAGACGGGCTGGTCCCTGGACCAGGTCGATCTGTTTGAAGTCAACGAAGCGTTTGCGGTGGTCAGCCTGGTGACCATGGCCAAGCTGGAAATCCCCCATGAGAAAGTCAACGTGCACGGCGGGGCTTGCGCACTGGGCCATCCCATTGGCGCATCCGGCGCGCGGATCCTGGTGACCCTGCTCTCGGCGCTGCGCCAGAAAGGCTTGAAGCGCGGCGTTGCAGCCATCTGCATCGGCGGCGGTGAAGCCACGGCCATGGCTGTGGAATGCCTGTACTAAAACCCGCACACTCCCTGTAGGAGCTGCCGCAGGCTGCGATCTTTTGACCTTGATCTTGTAAATACGACATCAAAGGATCGCAGCCTGCGGCAGCTCCTACACGGGGTATTTCATATTCAAGGATTTGGCATGATTCCCAATGACGAACAATCCCAGATCAGCGACGCGGCACGGCAGTTTGCCCAGGAACGGCTGAAACCGTTCGCCGCCGAGTGGGACCGCCTGCATCGTTTTCCCACCGAAGCCATCGGCGAAATGGCCGAACTGGGCTTCTTCGGCATGCTCGTGCCGGAGCAATGGGGCGGTTGCGACACCGGTTATCTGGCCTACGCCATGGCCCTGGAAGAAATCGCTGCCGGCGATGGCGCCTGCTCGACGATCATGAGCGTGCACAACTCGGTGGGCTGCGTACCAATCCTCAAATTCGGCAACGACGATCAGCGCGAACGCTTCCTCAAGCCGCTGGCCAGCGGTGCGATGCTCGGTGCCTTCGCCCTCACCGAACCGCAGGCCGGTTCCGACGCCAGCAGTCTGAAAACCCGCGCGCGCCTCGAAGGTGATCACTACGTGCTGAACGGCTGCAAACAGTTCATCACTTCCGGGCAGAACGCCGGGATCGTCATCGTCTTTGCCGTCACTGATCCGAGTGCGGGCAAGCGCGGCATCTCCGCGTTTATCGTGCCGACCGATTCGCCGGGCTACAAAGTTGCACGTGTCGAAGACAAGCTCGGCCAGCACGCTTCCGACACCTGCCAGATTCTTTTCGAGGACGTCAAAGTCCCGGTGGCCAATCGATTGGGGGAGGAGGGCGAAGGCTACAAAATCGCTCTGGCCAACCTTGAGGGCGGGCGTGTTGGCATCGCCTCGCAATCGGTGGGCATGGCTCGCGCGGCGTTCGAAGCGGCGCGTGATTACGCGCGTGAGCGTGATACCTTCGGCAAGCCGATCATTGAGCATCAGGCTGTCGCGTTCCGCCTCGCCGACATGGCCACCCAGATCGCCGTTGCCCGGCAGATGGTGCATTACGCAGCAGCTTTGCGTGACAGCGGCAAGCCCGCCCTGGTCGAAGCCTCGATGGCCAAGTTGTTTGCCTCGGAAATGGCTGAAAAAGTCTGTTCTGCGGCCTTGCAAACCCTGGGCGGCTACGGTTACCTGAACGACTTCCCGCTGGAGCGCATCTACCGCGACGTGCGGGTGTGCCAGATCTACGAAGGCACCAGCGACATTCAACGCATGGTTATCTCGCGCAACCTTTGAACAGGAGTCCATTTGTGAACTACGAAACGATTTTGCTGGAAATCCACGGTCGTGTTGGCCTGATCACCCTGAACCGGCCCCAGGCGTTAAACGCATTGAATGCGCAGATCGTCAGCGAACTGAACGAGGCGCTCGATGCGCTGGAAGCTGACGCCAACATCGGCTGCATCGTCCTCACCGGTTCGAAAAAGGCTTTTGCCGCCGGTGCCGACATCAAGGAAATGGCCGAGCTGAGTTACCCGCAGATCTACATGGATGACCTGTTCAGCGACAGTGACCGCGTGGCCAACCGCCGTAAGCCGATCATCGCCGCCGTGAACGGTTTTGCCTTGGGTGGCGGTTGTGAACTGGCGCTGATGTGCGACTTCATTCTGGCGGGTGACAACGCCAAATTCGGCCAACCGGAAATCAACCTTGGCGTGCTGCCGGGCATGGGCGGCACGCAGCGCCTGACCCGCGCGGTGGGCAAGGCCAAAGCCATGGAAATGTGCCTGAGCGGACGCATGATCGATGCGGTGGAAGCCGAGCGTTGCGGCATCGTCGCGCGCATTGTGCCGTCGGATGAGTTGCTGGCCGAGGCGCTGAAAGTCGCGGCGGTGATCGCCAGCAAATCGCTGCCGATTGCGATGATGATCAAGGAGAGCGTCAACCGTGCCTTCGAAGTCAATCTGACTGAAGGCGTGCGCTTCGAGCGCCGGGTGTTCCATGCGGCGTTTGCCACCCAGGATCAGAAGGAAGGGATGGCGGCGTTTGTGGCCAAGCGTGCGCCGGAGTTCAAGGGTAAGTAATGCGTCGCCCCGGCTGACGCCTTCGCGAGCAGGCTCGCTCCCACATTGGTTCTGCGTTGTACGCAAATCCCCTGTGGGAGCGAGCCTGCTCGCGAAGCTTTTGAGGCCAGATCAAAAGATCGCAGCCTGCGGCAGCTCCTACAGAGACTCTGGTGTACGAGTTGCCGCAGGCTGCGATCTTTTGCTTTTAGAGCTGATAGTTCTTCAAATCCCGTGCAATCACCATCCGCTGAATCTCGCTCGAGCCTTCATAAATCTGCGTGATCCGCGCATCGCGGTAGTACTTCTCGACGGGGTAATCTTCCAGATACCCATACCCGCCATGAATCTGAATCGCCGACGAGCAGACCTTCTCGGCCATTTCCGACGCAAACAACTTGGCCTGCGACGCCTCTGACAAACACGGTTTGCCCGCCGAGCGCAGCCGCGCCGCATGCAGGATCAACAGCCGCGCCGCGTTCAGTTGCATGTGCATGTCAGCGAGCAGATTAGCGATGCTCTGGTGCTCGATGATCGGCTTGTCGAACTGCACTCGATCCTTGGAATACGCCAGCGCCGCTTCAAACGCTGCCCGAGCAATGCCCAGAGCCTGAGCGGCGATGCCGATGCGTCCGCCTTCAAGGTTGGACAGGGCAATCGCCAGGCCTTTACCGCGTTCACCAAGCAGGTTGGCCTCGGGAATGCTGCAGTTGTTCAGCGTCACCGCGCAGGTATCGGAGGCGCGGATGCCCATCTTGTGTTCGGTACGGTCGACGATGAACCCCGCCGTGTCGGTCGGTACCAGAAACGCCGAAATTCCGCGTTTGCCCAAGTCCGGGTCGGTCACGGCGAACACGATCGCCAATTTGGCGCGCTTGCCATTGCTGACGAATTGCTTGGCGCCGTTGATCACCCACTGGCCATCGCGCAGTTCCGCGCGGGTGCGCAAGTTGTGGGCTTCGGACCCGGCCTGGGGTTCGGTCAGGCAGAAGCAGCCAATGGCTTTGCCGCTGGCCAGGTCCGGCAACCAGGCCTGTTTCTGTTCTTCGGTGCCAAAGTTCAGCACGGGCCCGCAACCGACGGAATTGTGGATGCTCAT
>NZ_JAEKEG010000019.1 GCF_016651255.1 Pseudomonas sp. TH10 | reverse complement strand
TCCTCATCGCTTACTTGCGCAACAAACGCAAACCATTGAACACCACCAACAGGCCTCACGCCCATGTCGGCGAACACCGCCATCCACATGGTCGCGCGCCCGGCGAAGGTTACCGCAAGAAAGATAGCCTTGATCACCAGCGCCAACGCAATGTTCTGTTTCAGGATACTGGCGGTGTTGCGCGACAGGCTGATGAAAGCCGGGATCTTGCGCAGATCATCGTCCATCAGGGCGACATCGGCGGTTTCGATCGCCGTGTCGGTGCCCGCAGCGGCCATGGCAAAACCGATCTCGGCGCGGGCCAGCGCCGGCGCATCGTTGATGCCGTCGCCGACCATTCCGACCCGATGGCCCTGTGCATAAAGTGCTTCGATGGCTTGCAGCTTGTCGGTTGGCAGCAAGTCGCCCTTGGCCTCGTCGATACCCACTTGCGCGGCAATCGCCTGAGCGGTGTGGACGTTGTCGCCGGTAAGCATCAGGGTTTTGATGCCCAGTTCGTGCAGTTGCCGGATCGCCTCGCGGCTGGACTCCTTGACCGTATCAGCCACGGCGAATAGCGCCAGCGGGCCGGACTTGTCGAGCAACAACACTACCGATTTACCCTGTTTTTCCAGTGCAAACAGCTTCTCTTCCAGTTCCGGCGAGCAAAGGTTCAGCTCTTCCACCAGCCGATGGTTGCCCAAATGGTAGACCTGACCGTTGATTTCACCGCGCACACCGCGACCAGCCAGCGCTTCAAAGTTATCCACAACCAGCGGCGCGGATTGTTTATCCACAGCCGCATTGGCGATGGCCAAAGACACCGGGTGATCCGAGCGACCGGCCAGCGCCGCCGCAATCGCCGGGGCGGTGGCGTCAGCGGTTGGGTCAAGTGACAAATAATCGGTCTGCACCGGTTTGCCATGGGTAATCGTCCCGGTTTTATCCAGCGCCAGATAATCGAGCTTGAAACCGCCCTCCAGGTACACGCCGCCCTTGACCAGAATGCCTTTGCGCGCCGCTGCGGCGAGGCCGCTGACGATGGTCACCGGAGTCGAAATCACCAGCGCACATGGGCACGCAACCACCAGCAACACCAGCGCGCGGTAGATCCAGTCGAACCACACGGCGCCCATGAACAGCGGCGGGATGATCGCCACGGCCAAGGCAAACACAAACACCACGGGCGTGTAGATTTTCGAGAACTGATCGACGAAGCGCTGGGTCGGTGCCCGCGCACCTTGAGCCTGCTCGACGGCGTGAATGATGCGCGCCAGGGTCGAGTTGTTCGCCGCAGCGGTGACCGCGTATTCCAGCGAACCGGCCTGGTTGATGGTGCCCGCGAAGACTTTATCCCCGACGGTTTTTTCTACCGGCAGACTCTCGCCAGTGATCGGCGCCTGATCGATGGTCGAACTGCCGCTGACCACTTCGCCGTCGAGCGCAATACGTTCGCCGGGTTTGACCCGAACGCGCGCGCCCAACTGGACGATTTTCACGTCCTGTTCGAGCCAACTTCCATCAGCCTGCTGTACGGTGGCCTGCTCGGGCGTCATCTGCATCAGGCCGCCGATGGCGTTACGCGCACGGTCCAGCGAGCGCGCTTCGATCAACTCGGCGATGGTGAACAGGAACATCACCATCGCCGCTTCTGGCCACTGACCGATGAGGATTGCACCGGTCACGGCAATACTCATCAGCGCGTTGATGTTGAGGTTGCGGTTCTTCAGGGCAATCCAGCCCTTTTTATAAGTGGTCAGGCCACCGCTGAGGATCGACACCAGCGCGATGATTGCCACCACCCAGGTTGGCGCGGCGTTGGTGAAGTGGATGACTTCGGCAGCAAGCGCACCGATGCCGGACAGTGCCAGCGGCCACCAGTGTTTTTTCACAGGCGCAGGTGCTGGCGCGTCGACGCCCGCCTCCAGCGGCTCGGCGTGCATGCCCAAGGATTTGATCGCCTCGATGATGGGCTCCGTGCCCGGCAGCGTGTGGGTTACGCCGAGGACGCGATTGATCAGGTTGAATTCCAGTTGTTCAACGCCGGCGAGTTTGCCGAGTTTGTTCTGGATCAGCGTCTGCTCGGTCGGGCAGTCCATCGCCTCGATGCGGAAACTGCTCAACCGCGCACCGTCGGTCGGCGTTTCGCTCAGCTTTATCAGCGACGGCGCAGCGGCTTTGGAAGAACAGCACGAGTCGCCAGGGCTGCCATGGTCGTGCTTTTGTACAGGCTGAAGCCTGGGGCCGTGATCATGATCGTGCCCGTCGCCGGGCTTGTGGGTGTGCTGGGAATCGCTCATTGGTCGCGTCCATGAAGGTGCCTGTTGCCAAGTAAAGACCCTGTAGCCACTATAGGGTCAAGCACCCTTTTGGAGATTGCCGTCATGAAGATCGGAGAACTGGCCAAACTGACCGATTGCGCCGTGGAAACCATCCGCTACTACGAGCGCGAAAACCTGCTGCCGGAGCCAGCCCGCAGCGACGGCAACTACCGCGTCTACACCCAGGCCCATGCCGAGCGCCTGACCTTCATCCGCAACTGCCGCACCCTCGACATGACCCTCGAAGAAATTCGCAGCCTGCTGGCCATGCGTGACAGCCCACAGGATCAGTGTGCAAGCGTGAACACGCTGATCGACGAGCACATCCAGCACGTGAAGGCGCGGATTGACGGGTTACTGGCGTTGCAGACACAGTTGCTCGACCTGCGCCAACGCTGTGGCGAAGGGCCCGGGGCCGATCAATGCGGGATTTTGCAGCGGCTGGAAGTGAGTGGCGGAGTCGTCGCAACCGAAGTCGAACACTCCCACGTAGGCCGCAGCCACGGCCACTAAAAGCACCACCCATCCCCTGTAGGAGCTGCCGGAGGCGTTAGACTGCCATCGGCGCGGTCATTGGCGCATGGTGCTCGTAGCCTTCCAGCGAGAAGTCGCCAGGTTCGATCAGTTCCAGCCATTCCGGCTGGTACACGCCGGTCTTGGCAAATTCCGGTACGCGGTCGGAGATTTTCAGTTTCGGCATGGCGAACGGCTCGCGCTTGAGCTGTTCGTTGAGCATGTCCAAATGGTTCTCGTAGACGTGTGCATCACCGATGAAATAGGTGAACCAGCGCGGCGTGTAACCGGTCAGGCGACCGATCAGGCTCAGCAGCGCGGCGCCTTCGGTGAGGTTGAACGGTGTGCCCAGACCCAGGTCGTTGGAGCGGATGTAGAGGGTCAGAGAAATCTCTTTGGTCTCGACATTCGGGTGGAATTGATACAGCAGATGGCACGGCGGCAGGGCCATTTCGTCCAGCTGTGCGACGTTCCAGCCGTGGAACAGAATGCGGCGGCTACCCGGATCGTTGATGATCGTGTCAACGCACTGACGCACCTGATCGATGGCTTTGTACAGCACCACGTAAGCCTGGCCGTCTTCTTCGCCTTGAGCGATCTGCTTGTAGCCATTGCTCAAGGTTTGCTCGATGGCTGCCGTGTTGCTCAGCGGGATCTGCTTGTACGCCGGCCATTTGCGCCATTGCACACCGTAGATTTCGCCGAGGTCGTCGTCACCCTGGCGGAACGGGTTGGCCAGCCACTGCGCGTTTTCGTTGGCGTTCTGGTCCCAGACCTTGCAGCCCAGCGCGCGGAATTCAGCGGCGTTGTTGACGCCACGGAGAAAGCCGCACATCTCGCCGATGGCCGATTTGAAGGCCATTTTGCGCGTGGTGATCGCCGGAAAACCTTCCTGCAGATCGAAACGCAGCATCGCGCCCGGAAAGCTGATGGTGTTGATGCCGGTGCGGTTGGCCTGTTTGCTGCCGTTCTGAATGACGTGCGAGACCAGTTCGAGATATTGCTTCATGAGTTACCTGTGTCCTTTGAGCCCCGCCGTCGCGCGGCGGGGTTCGTAGTTTAAGCCGTCGGAGCGAGCGGTGCTGCCGGCGCGCGACGATAGGCCAGCCAGATCAGGAACAGCCCGCCGATGATCATCGGCACACAGAGCACCTGGCCCATGGTCAGCCAGTTCCACGCCAAGTAGCCGAGTTGCGCATCCGGCACGCGGACGAACTCGACGATGAAACGGAAGATGCCGTAGAACAGCGCGAACATGCCGGAAACGGCCATGGTCGGACGCGGCTTGCGCGAGAAAATCCACAGGATCAGGAACAGCGCCACGCCTTCAAGCGCGAACTGATACAGCTGCGACGGGTGACGCGGCAGTTGCGCCGGATCGCTGAATGGCGGGAAGACCATGGCCCATGGCACGTCGGTCGCCTTGCCCCACAATTCGGCATTGATGAAGTTACCGATGCGCCCGGCTCCCAGGCCGATCGGCACCATCGGTGCGACGAAGTCCATCAACTGGAAGAACGACTTGCCGTTGCGCTTGCCGAACCACAATGCAGCCAGCATCACGCCGATAAAGCCGCCGTGGAACGACATGCCGCCCTTCCACACTTCGAAAATCAGCGTCGGGTTGGCAAGGTAGGCGCTCAGATCGTAGAACAGCACATAGCCCAGGCGGCCGCCGACGATCACGCCCATCGACATCCAGAACACCATGTCGGAGAGCTTCTCCTTGCTCCAGGTCGGGTCGAAGCGGTTGAGCCGGCGCGACGCCAGCAGCCACGCACCGCCGATGCCGATCAGGTACATCAGGCCGTACCAATGGATTTTCAGCGGACCGATGGACAAGGCCACCGGGTCGATCTGCGGGTAAGGCAGCATTGCGACTCCTCGTTAGAGTTGAAACCAAAATTCCCGGGCGACGCTGCCACCTCAGGATTAAGCCAGGATTGCGGCGCGGCTAAAGCAGAAAGCTCACACCCACGCAGAACAGCAAAGCGGCGAACAGCCTTTTCAGCAAGCGCGGCGACAACTTGTGCGCCAGGCGCGCGCCGAGACGGGCGAACACCATGCTGGTCAGGGCGATGCCCAACAACGCCGGCAAATAGACAAAACCGAGACTATGCGGCGGCAACAATGGATCGTGCCAGCCCAGAATCATGAAACTTGATGCACTGGCCAAAGCGATCGGCAGGCCACAGGCCGACGACGTCGCCACGGCTTGCTGCATCGGCACGCTGCGCCAGGTCAGAAACGGCACGGTCAACGAGCCGCCACCAATGCCGAAAATCGCCGAGGCCCAGCCAATCACACTGCCGGCCACGGTCAGACCGAGTTTACCCGGCACCGTTCGGCTGGCCTTGGGTTTTACCTCCAGCGCCAGTTGCACAGCGATCACCAGGGCGAACACACCGATGACTTTTTGCAGATTGGGCCCGGAAATCGCTTCAGCGGTCAGCGCACCAAAACCGGCACCGAGCAGGATACCCACGGTCATCCACGCGAAGATCGGCCAACGCACGGCCCCGCGGCGATGATGCTCGCGAACCGCATTGACCGAGGTGAAAATGATCGTCGCCAGGGATGTACCCACCGCCAGGTGAGTCAGGATCGACGCATCGAAACCCTGCAAAGTGAAACTGAACACCAGTACCGGGACGATAATGATGCCGCCCCCCACCCCGAACAGCCCGGCCAGTACGCCCGCACAGGCGCCCAGCGCCAGATAGAGCAGAATTTCCATGGCCATATCCCTAGCATCGTGAAATCAGGAGCGGCATGGTAACGGATGCGGGGGCCAAGGCTCCACTGTGCAAGGCGATGGATCGACGGACGATGACTGCGTACAGTGGGAAAAAACGCATGGGACCCTCTTATGTGCCTGATTGTTTTTGCCTGGCGACCCGGGCATGCCCAGCCGCTGATCGTGGCAGCCAACCGCGACGAGTTCTACGCCCGTCCCAGCCTGCCCCTTGCGCAGTGGTCGCAAGCGCCGCAGGTATATGCCGGTCGCGACCTGGAAGCCGGCGGCACCTGGCTCGGTATCAGCGCCAATGGCCGCTTCGCCGCGCTGACCAATATTCGCGACCCCCATCAGCCACCAGCGCGCAAATCCCGGGGCGAGCTGGTAGCGCGGTTCCTCTGTGGAGACATGCCAATTGATGATTATTTAACCGACGTTGTCGGACGTTCGGTTGAATATGCCGGGTTTAACCTGTTGGTGGGCAACAATCATGAGATGTGGCACTTCAACGCCCGGGAGTCGGAGGCGGTGATGCTGCAGCCGGGTGTCTATGGTTTATCCAATGCCGGTCTCGACACGCCCTGGCCCAAGTTGCTCAAGGCCCGCTCGGCACTGGAAAGAGCGCTGGACGATCCACAGCCTGATGTTCTGCTCGCGCTCCTCAACGACCCGCAGACAGCCGACTTTGCCGAGCTGCCGGATACCGGCGTGGGGCTGGCAACCGAGGCGTTGCTGTCGAGTGTGTTCATTGCCAGCCCGACTTACGGAACGCGGGCGAGTACGGCGCTGATTGTGCAGGCGGATGGCACGCGGTATATGGTCGAACGGAGCTTCGGGCCGTATGGCGGGCATCTGGGGGAAGTGGAAATCAGGGTTTGATTTTGTCTTGCCTGTACCGGCCTCATCGCGCGCAAACCCGCTCCCACAGGGTTGCGCGGTGTGACACAGATTGCGGTCACACCAGAGACTCTGCGGGAGCGAGCCTGCTCGCGATCAGGCCATCAGCTATTTAGAGAACCTTGGCAGTCGCCGGATTATTGATCCGGGCCAACCCGAGGTTCTTCAGCGCCAATTGCAGCGAGCTGTGGATAACTTGCGGGTTATCGATGGTCATCAACTCCGCCAGCAACTCCTTGGCCTTGCTCAGATTGACCTGCCGCAACATCCACTTCACCTTGGGCAGGTTGGTGGCGTTCATCGACAGGCTATCGAAACCCATCGCCATCAACAACACCGCCGCCGCAGGATCACCGGCCATCTCGCCGCAGATACTCACCGGCTTACCCTCGGCATGGGCATCACGCACTACGTTCTGCAGCGCCTGAAGCACTGCCGGGTGCAGGTAATCGTAGAGATCGGCCACCCGCGGGTTGTTGCGATCCACCGCCAGCAGGTACTGGGTCAAGTCATTCGAACCGACCGACAGGAAATCGACTTGCCGCGCCAGCTCCTTGGTCTGGTACACCGCCGCCGGAATCTCGATCATCACGCCAATCGGGGGCATCGGTACGTCCGTGCCCTCGTCGCGCACTTCACCCCAGGCCCGGTGGATCAGGTGCAGGGCTTCTTCGAGCTCGTGGGTGCCGGAGATCATCGGCAACAGGATTCGCAGGTTGTTCAGGCCCTCACTGGCCTTGAGCATGGCCCGGGTCTGCACCAGAAAGATTTCCGGGTGGTCGAGGGTGACGCGAATGCCGCGCCATCCCAGGAACGGGTTGTCTTCCTTGATGGGGAAATACGACAGCGACTTGTCACCGCCGATATCCAGACTGCGCATGGTGACCGGCTGCGGGTGGAACGCGGCGAGCTGCTCGCGATAGATCGCCAGTTGCTCCTTTTCGCTCGGGAAGCGCTGGTTGATCATGAACGGCACTTCGGTTCGGTACAAGCCAACGCCCTCGGCGCCACGCTTCTGCGCCCGCGCCACATCCGCCAGCAGGCCGGTGTTGACCCACAGC
Source organism: Pseudomonas sp. TH10 (assembly GCF_016651255.1). Lineage (GTDB taxonomy): Bacteria > Pseudomonadota > Gammaproteobacteria > Pseudomonadales > Pseudomonadaceae > Aquipseudomonas. Next base: position 44,312 of record NZ_JAEKEG010000019.1, on the reverse strand, counting down.
GGCATGCGGTGGCCATCAAGGGTCACGCACGGCAGGTCGCGCAGGGTGTCAAGGCCCAGCGCCAGTTGTTTCTCTTCTTCGACGACTTCGGCGAACTGCTTGCGCAGCACGTCACTCGGGTTGGTATAGACCTCGCCGCGTGTGCCGTCGACGATCATTTCGATGCCGTCGACCTTGGCGTACGGCAGGTCGACCAGACCCATCACCGTCGGAATGCCCATGGCCCGCGCCAGGATCGCCACGTGCGAGTTACCCGAACCGAGTACCGAGACCAGACCGACCAGCGTGCCTTCCGGCACCTCGCCGAGCATGGCCGGCGTCAGTTCTTCGCTGACCAGAATGGTTTTTTCCGGGTAGACCAGGTTCTGCTGGCGCTCTTCCTGCAAGTAGGCGAGCAGACGGCGACCAAGGTCTTTGACGTCCGAGGCGCGCTCACGCAGGTAGGCGTCGTCCATCAGTTCGAAACGGTTGACGTGTTCGGTGACCACCTGACGCAGGGCGCCCTGAGCCCACTGGCCGGTCTTGATCACCGTGGTGATTTCGCTGCCCAGCGAGGCATCGTCGAGCATCATCAGGTACACGTCGAACAACGCGCGCTCTTCCGGGCGCAGTTGGGTCGCAAGCTTGGCCGACAAGGCACGCATGTCGGCACGCACACCTTCGATGGCAGTCTTGAACAGCCCAAGTTCGGCATCGATGTCGGTAATGGTCTTGTCCGGCACCACATCCAGATCCGCCGGCGGCAGCATGACCACCGCCGTACCGACCGCCGCGCCCGGCGAACCGGGAACGCCGACGAACTTCGCCTCCTGGATGCCCTTGCCCTGGCGCCCCAGCCCGCGGATCGAGCCGGTGGCCTCGGCGTGGGCAATAACGCCAGCGAGCTGCGCGCTCATGGTCACGAGGAAGGCTTCTTCACCTTCATCGAACTGGCGGCGTTCTTTCTGTTGAATGACCAGCACGCCGACGACGCGGCGGTGGTGAATGATCGGTGCACCGAGGAACGAGGCGTAACGCTCTTCACCAGTCTCGGCGAAGTAGCGATAGCGCGGGTGATCCGCGGCGTTTTCGAGGTTCAGGGGTTCTTCACGCGTGCCGACCAGACCCACCAGACCTTCGTTGGGTGCCATGCTGACCTTGCCGATCGAGCGCTTGTTCAAGCCCTCGGTGGCCATCAGGACAAAGCGGTTGGTCTCGGGATCAAGCAGGTAGACCGAGCAGACCTGGCTGCCCATGGCCTCTTTGACGCGCAACACAATAATCCCCAACGCCGCCTTGAGATCCTTGGCGGAGTTAACTTCCTGGACGATCTTGCGCAGCGTATTGAGCATGGCTCGGGGTCGAACTCCGTCGTCAGTCGCGCGCTAAAAGGCGCGGGGCAAGCTCTTTGAGGGCGCGGCGATACACCTCGCGCTTGAATGTCACCACCTGGCCCAACGGATACCAATAGCTGACCCAGCGCCAGCCATCGAACTCCGGTTTACCGGTCAAATCCATCCGCACCCGCTGCTCGTTGGAGATCAGGCGCAGGAGAAACCATTTCTGTTTCTGGCCGATGCACAGCGGTTGGCTGTGGGTACGCACCAGACGTTGCGGCAAACGATAGCGCAACCAGCCCCGAGTACAGGCCAGTATTTCAACATCTTCACGTTCCAGGCCAACTTCTTCGTTCAGCTCGCGGTACAAGGCGTCTTCCGGCGTCTCCTCAGGGTTGATTCCCCCTTGCGGAAACTGCCAGGCATCTTGATTGATACGGCGAGCCCATAGCACCTGGCCGGCGTCATTCGTCAGAATGATCCCGACATTGGGGCGGAAACCATCGGGGTCGATCACGGCAACAACCTCGCAAACGCATGTCGCCGCATTGTTCCACAAAGGTTGATAAGGCGGCAACGAAGCTTCCTACCTTATGTGCACTCTTGTGAAAAGACCGTATTCTTGTCGCCTTTTTACAGACTTATCAGCGGGTAACTGCAATGCGCCTGGCTCTATTCGATTTGGACAACACCCTTCTGGGCGGCGACAGCGATCACGCCTGGGGCGACTATCTGTGTGAACGCGGTTTCCTCGACCCGATTGCGTACAAAGCGCGTAACGACGAGTTCTATCAGGATTACCTGGCCGGCAAACTGGATAACGCCGCGTACCTGAACTTCTGCCTGGAAATCCTCGGCCGCACCGAAATGGCCACGCTGGCGCAGTGGCACCAGGATTACATGCGCGACTGCATCGAACCGATCGTGTTACCCAAGGCTATCGAGCTGCTGGCCAAGCACCGTGACGCGGGTGACAAGCTGGTGATCATCACCGCGACCAACCGTTTCGTAACCGGACCGATTGCCGAGCGTCTGGGCGTTGAAACCCTGATTGCTACCGAGTGCGAAATGCTCGACGGCCGTTACACCGGGCGCAGCACCGACGTACCGTGCTTCCGCGAAGGCAAGGTCACCCGATTGAATCGCTGGCTGCAAGAGACCGGGCATTCGTTGGACGACAGCTATTTCTATAGCGATTCGATGAATGATTTGCCGCTGCTGGAGCAGGTGGCGAATCCGGTGGCGGTTGATCCGGACCCTAACTTGCGGGCTGAGGCCGAGAACCGCGGTTGGCCAGTGATCACCCTGCGCGACTGAAGATCAAAAGATCGTCCGAAGGCTTGGGCCGCGTTCGGACGATCTTTCGGGCTAAACCGGCTTCGCGCCCATTAACCTCGCAATCGCGACCAGGCAAACAAAACTGAACAGCGCCAGGGCAAAAGTAAATCTGCCATTCCCCCCGGCGCCTTGCGCAATTTGTTCAGCCGCACCAGCAGCCAGAACCACCCCAACGCCGCCAAGGTATAAAGCACACTGGAGGCCAGCAGCCAGGTCTGTCCCAAGGGCCAGCCCACCAGGTGCACCATCCACCAGCCGGTGAATGGCATGCTCAGCAGGGCCAGGCCCATCAGCAGCCAGACAAACACCCGTGGCCGTTGCAACGTGCGGCTGCCCGCCGTCGCATCACCTTTGCGTTTTGCCAGCAAAACCCAGATTCCCAGACCCAGCGCACCGGCCAGCAACACCACGGTCGCAACCATGTGCGCGGTTTTCAGGGCAGTTAACGTTTCCATTGTTCGATTTCCTTAAGGCCTGCCCATCAGCGTAGCCGCTCAGCCCAAAAACAGCTGATAGGCCGGGTTCTCACTCTCATCCCAATACGGGTAGCCGATTTCTTCCAGCGCCGCCGGCACCAGATGACGCTCGTCGTGCGGTACCTGCAGGCCCGCGACCACACGACCATCCGCCGCACCGTGGTTGCGGTAGTGGAACATCGAGATGTTCCAGCGCCCACCGAGCTTATTAAGGAAGTTGAACAGCGCACCCGGACGTTCCGGGAACTCGAAGCGAAACACCACTTCATCGATGACATGCGCGGCATGCCCGCCGACCATGTGGCGAATGTGCAGCTTGGCCAGTTCGTTGTCGGTCAGATCAAGCACCGGGAAACCCTGCTCGGTGAGGCTCGCCAGCAACGCACTGCGCGGGTCGTTCTCCGGGTGAGTCTGCACGCCGACGAAGATGTGCGCTTCGCTGCCGGTGTTGTAGCGGTAGTTGAATTCGGTGATCTGGCGTTTGCCGATGGCTTCGCAGAAAGCCTTGAAGCTGCCGGCCTTCTCGGGAATGGTCACGGCGATGATTGCTTCGCGGCCTTCACCCAGCTCGGCGCGCTCGGCAACGTGACGCAAGCGATCGAAATTGACGTTGGCGCCGGAGTCGATGGCGACGAACGTCTGGCCGCTGACGCCGCGCAGTTCGACGTACTTCTTGATCCCGGCAACGCCCAAGGCGCCGGCAGGTTCGGTGATCGAGCGGGTATCGTCGTAAATGTCCTTGATTGCCGCACAGATTTCGTCAGTGCTGACGGTGATGACTTCATCGACGTAGTCTTTGCAGATATCGAAGGTGTGCTGGCCAATCTGCGCCACCGCCACGCCGTCGGCGAAGATGCCCACTGTCGGCAGCACCACGCGCTCGCCCGCCGCCATCGCGGCTTGCAGGCAGTTGGAGTCGTCCGGCTCAACGCCGATGACTTTGATGTCCGGACGCAGGTATTTCACGTACGCGGCGATGCCGGCGATCAGGCCGCCACCACCAACCGGGACGAAAATCGCGTCCAGTGGCTGCGGGTGCTGACGCAGAATCTCCATTGCCACGGTGCCCTGCCCGGCAATGGTGTGCGGATCATCGTACGGGTGAATGTAGACGTAGCCTTTTTCATCAACCAGTTTCAGCGAGTAGGCCAAAGCTTCCGGGAACGAGTCGCCGTGCAGCACCACTTTGCCGCCGCGCGAACGCACGCCTTCGACTTTGATCTCGGGAGTGGTTTTGGGCATGACGATGGTAGCTTTCACGCCCAGCACTTTCGCCGCCAGGGCCAGACCCTGCGCATGGTTGCCCGCCGACGCAGTGACCACGCCACGGGCGCGCTCTTCGTCAGTCAGTTGAGTGAGTTTGTTGTAGGCGCCGCGAATCTTGAACGAGAACACCGGCTGCAAGTCTTCGCGCTTGAGCCAAATGTCATTGCCCAGCCGCTCGGAGAGCTGGCGAGCGTTCTGCAGCGGGGTTTCTACGGCAACGTCATAAACGCGCGAGGTGAGGATCTTTTTGACGTACTGTTCGAGCATCGGAAAGCATCACTGAGCGGGTTGGGCAGGACCAACGAGTCTAACCCGGCTTCGCGCCACACGACCACACCCCAATCCAAACCTGTGGGAGCAAGCTTTGCCCCTACCGGGATATCCCCCAGGTTTGAGCATGACCTTCCCTGCCCCGCAGCCTATAATGCCGGCCTTCAGCCCCCTCTTCGGCACTTCGGAGCCCGCATGACCCAGGATCAACTCAAACAGGCAGTGGCTCAGGCCGCCGTCGACTTCATCCTTCCTAAACTCGACGACAAGAGCATCGTCGGGGTCGGCACCGGCTCCACCGCCAACTGCTTCATCGACGCCCTGGCCCAGCACAAGGGCGCGTTCGATGGCGCGGTCGCCAGTTCCGAAGCCACCGCCGCGCGCCTGAAAGGCCACGGGATTCCGGTGTACGAGTTGAACACGGTCAGCGACCTCGAGTTCTACGTCGATGGCGCCGATGAAAGCGACGCGCACCTGAACCTGATCAAGGGCGGCGGCGCTGCGCTGACCCGCGAGAAGATCGTCGCGGCCGTGGCCAAGACTTTCATCTGCATCGCCGACGCCAGCAAACTGGTGCCGGTGCTTGGTGAGTTCCCGCTGCCGGTAGAAGTGATCCCGATGGCTCGCAGCCACGTCGCTCGCGAACTGGTGAAACTGGGCGGCGACCCGGTCTACCGCGAAGGCGTGCTGACCGACAACGGCAACATCATCCTCGACGTGTTCAATATGCAGATCACCAACCCGGTCGAACTGGAAGCGCAGATCAATGCAATCGTCGGCGTGGTCACCAACGGCTTGTTCGCGGCGCGTCCGGCGGACTTGTTGTTGCTGGGTACCAGCGAAGGCGTGAAAACCCTGCGCGCAGAGTAACCAGAAACACCGATAAACCTGTGGGAGCGGGCTTGCCCGCGATGAGGCCATTACAATCAACATTCTGTTGACTGACCGGCCGCCATCGCGAGCAAGCCCGCTCCCATAATGTTGTGGGGTGCTGGTTAGTTTTGTGCGGGCTTCCTGAAGACGTAAAACAGGTTCGGCTCGCTCACCAGGTACAACGTGCCGTCGTCATCCATCGCAATCCCTTCCGCTTGCGGCACGGTTTTCTGCAAACCCTGACGGCCGCCGCTGATCGACATCGTGCTCAACGGGCGCCCGTCGACATCCAGCTCCAGAATCAACCGCGACTCATCCGACAGCGCCAGCAAATGGCCGCTGCGCTCGTCGTATTGCAGGCTGGATAAATCCCTGACAAACATCCCGGCATCGCGCTTGGGATCGTTGATCACATGCACGGCGTAGGACTTTTCCGGGTTGAAGTGTGGAAAACCGTGCACCTCATAAATCAGCATCGGATCGCGCTCTTTCGCCACAAACAAGCGCTTGCCCACGGAATCGTAAGCCAAGCCCTCGAAACCCTTGTTACCGCTCATGTGCACACCGAGGGTCATCTGCTCGGCGTCCGCCGCGTCGAGGAAGGTGGTGTCTTTTTCCAGATGAATCTTGATCAATCGCTGCTCGCGCTCGTCAGTGATCACGTAGGTGTCGGCGCTGATGTACTCCACCGCTTCCGGATCGCCGAAGCCCACCAGCGAAATGCGCCGGATAATCTGGCCATCCAGAGACAGCTCGATCAATTCGGAATTCTTGTTGGTGACCGTGAACAGGCTTTTGCGCACTGGATCGAATGTCAGGGCCGACACGTCGTCATCCAGGCCATCGATCACCCGCGCCTCGACCGTGACCTGATAACGATCAAGACCAATGGAAAGTGCGCTCTCGGCCTGCCACAGCGCATGCAGGTTGAACCAGCCGCGCTCGAACAGGCGCAGGTATTGGCCCATGGCGATCAACGCCAGCAGTGCGACCATCGCGAAGATCAGGATCAGGGGTTTGGGACGGGCAAATCGACGCATTCTGGTGGGCTCGGATTCAGGACAGGCGGATGAAATATCACGTCTGTCTGAACTCAAGCTTAATGGCCACTTGCCCTATCCTACAACTGCACAGGCGTAATCCTGCACAGCAGCGTCATCATTCGTGCTTTTCGAAGCGGTAAAACAAGTTCGGCTCGCTCACCATGTACAGCGTGCCCGCCTCGTCCATGGTCACGCCTTCGGCGCGGGGGATGGTCTTTTTCAGGCCGTTGAAACCGCTCAGCAGGGTCATGAAGCTGACTTGTTCGCCCTTCTCGTCCAACTCCAGCAACAAATGCGAATCAGCGGACAACACCAACGTGTGGCCGGTGCGCGGGTCGATTGCCAGCGCCGAGAGATTGCGGATATCCAGTTCGTCGCTGACCAGCTTCTGCTTTTCACCCTTCAAGACCTGGCTGCCATCGCTTTTCCAGGTGAACAGCGCCGGCGGCCGCTCCTCGCCCAGCAGCAGTTGCTGATTGCGCGGATCCCAGGTGATCGCCTCAAAGGCCTTGTTCTGATTGGCCGAAGGGCCGAGATCGTATTTCGGGAAATCAGCGATGTTCAATTGGCGGGTATCGGCATCGACCTTGACGATGGTCAGAATATGCTCGCGCTCATCGACAATCGCCATCAGACCGTTTTCCATCACGGTCAGCCCTTCCGGATTGACCCAACCCACCAACGGCATCTTGCGCAGCACATCACCCTGCAAGGACAGTTCGACGAGAAAGGGGTTCTTGCCCATAACCGAGAACAGGGTTTTGGTCTGAGGGTTGTACGCCAGGTCGGACGCTTCGTCCTTCTCCATGCCTGGCAGCAATTTGGCGTCGATGACTGCGGTGTAATTCGGCAGCCAGATACTTTCCTGGCGCTCGGCGGGGCTTTCGAAACGTTCCTGCAACCAGAGCGCACCTCGGTCATCCCAATGCATGGCAATGGCCAGGCCATAGCTTATGGCGGCAACCAGCAATAGCCAGTAATACCAGCGCATAAAAAGCGCGGGCGGCGGGCAGGTTTGAGCGTGGGCAGCGGTGGGTTGGCCATTAACGGATGGATTCCGGATAGTCATGAATGGGAGTCATGGGAGCAATCCCGGTCGGGATGCAATTCCTGTGGAAGCAAATTCCTGTGGGAGCAAAGCGTGCTCGCGATGAGGCCTTTGAATTCAACATTGAAGTTGAATGGTAGACCGCTATTGCGAGCACGCTTTGCTCCCACAGGCAGCTTTGCTCCCACGGGAGGCTGTGCTGTCAGCGGACGCTGGTGGTAAAGCTGCTGGCGCCTGGCAATTCGATGACCAGTTCGTCGCCCACATTCAGCGGGCCAACGCCCACTGGCGTGCCGGTCAGGATCACGTCACCGGCCTGCAGCGAGAAGCATCCGGCCATGTGCTGGATCATCGGCACAATAGGGTTGAGCATGGCGCTGCTGTTGCCGTCCTGGCGAACTTCACCATTGATGGTCAGGCGAATGCCGATGTCGGCCAGGTCGGCGAAGGTGCTGCCGGACACGAACGGCGCAATCACCGCCGCGCCGTCGAACGACTTGGCGATTTCCCACGGCAGGCCCTTGGCTTTCAGCTCGGCCTGCTTGTCGCGCAGGGTCAGATCCAGCGCCGGGGCGAAACCGGAGATCGCGTCGAGCACTTCTTCGCGACTCGGTTTGGTCGACAGCGGCTTGCCGATCAACACGGCAATTTCTGCTTCGTAGTGCACCGAACCGCGCTCGGTCGGAATGGCGAAACCGCCGTCCAGCTCAACCACGCAACTGCCCGGCTTGATGAACAGCAACGGCTCGGTAGGCACCGGGTTGTCCAGTTCTTTGGCGTGTTCGGCGTAATTGCGGCCAATGCACACGACTTTCCCGATCGGGAAGTGGATGCGCGTGCCGTCGACGTACTGGTGCTGATAGCTCATTTACCGACTCCTGCCTTCATTGATTCATCAAAGATTACAGATCAAACCGCGAAGATCTTGCCCGGATTCATGATGCCGTTCGGGTCGAACACTGCCTTGACGGCTTTCATGTACTCGATCTCAACCTCTGAACGGCTATAGGTCAAGTAGTCACGCTTGGTCATGCCCACGCCGTGTTCGGCGGAAATCGAACCGTTGTACTTCTCGACGGTTTCGAACACCCACTTGTTGACCGTGGCGCACTTGGCGAAGAACTCGTCCTTGCTCAGGTTATCCGGCTTGAGGATGTTCAAGTGCAGGTTGCCGTCGCCGATGTGGCCGAACCAGACGATTTCGAAATCCGGATAGTGTTCGCCGACGATCGCGTCGATTTCCTTCAGGAACGCTGGCACTTTCGAGACGGTGACCGAGATGTCGTTCTTGTACGGGGTCCAGTGCGAGATGGTCTCGGAAATGTATTCGCGCAGTTTCCACAGGTTCTGCAACTGGGTTTCGCTCTGGCTCATGACGCCGTCCAGCACCCAGCCCTGTTCGACGCAGTGTTCGAAGGTTTCCAGCGCGCTGTTGGCCACTTCTTCGGTGGTCGCTTCGAATTCCAGCAATGCGTAGAACGGGCAGTCGGTTTCGAACGGCGCCGGTACGTCGCCGCGACCCATGACTTTGGCCAGGGCTTTATCGGAGAAGAATTCGAACGCCGTCAGGTCAAGCTTGCCCTGGAAAGCGTGCAGCACCGGCATGATCGAATCGAAATCGGCGGTACCGAGCACCATGGCAGTGAGGTTTTTCGGCGCGCGATCCAGGCGCATGGTCGCTTCGACCACAAAACCCAGGGTGCCTTCAGCACCAATGAACAGCTGACGCAGGTCGTAACCGGTGGCGTTCTTGATCAGGTCTTTGTTCAGTTCAAGCACGTCGCCCTTGCCAGTGACGACTTTCATGCCGGCGACCCAATTGCGGGTCATGCCGTAGCGAATCACCTTGATCCCGCCGGCATTGGTGCCGATATTGCCGCCAATCTGGCTGGAACCCGCCGAAGCGAAGTCTACCGGGTAGTACAAGCCTTTTTCTTCGGCGACGTTCTGCAAATGCTCGGTGACCACGCCCGGCTGACAAACGGCGGTGCGGTCAGTGAGGTTCACGTCGAGAATCTGATTCATGTAGTCGAACGACACGACCACTTCGCCATTCGCGGCCACCGCAGCGGCGGAAAGGCCGGTGCGCCCGCCCGATGGCACCAGCGCGACCTTGTGCGTGTTGGCCCAACGGACAACGGCCTGCACCTGCTCGATGGTCTTGGGAAACACGATGGCGCTGGGCGCCGGGGCGAAGTGCTTGGTCCAATCCTTGCCGTACGCATTCAGGGAGTCGGCGTCGGTCAGGACCTTGCCAGGCTCGACCAGGGTCTTCAGTTCATCAATCAGGGCAGGATTGGTCATCGACAGAACTCTCGAACAATTCATGGTCATCCTGAGAACGCTTCACGTCGCAGGAATGAGTGTTTAGCGGGGCGGCTATGCTAGCATATCGACCCCACAGGACAGTGCCCAAGGCCTGATCTGCGGTAACGGCTTTCCTGCCGTTTGGGTCAGCTCCAGGCTGCGCCCCTCCCTGCCATTTTTCTCCGGGATACAGGTTTACGCAGATGAGCAAGACTTCTCTCGATAAGAGCAAGATCAAGTTCCTTCTTCTCGAAGGCGTCCACCAATCGGCTGTCGACGTCCTCAAGGCGGCGGGCTATACCAGCATCGAATACCTGACAGGTTCCTTGCCGGAAGCCCAGTTGAAGGAAAAGATTGCTGACGCTCACTTCATCGGCATTCGTTCGCGCACCCAATTGACCGAAGAGATCTTCGATCACGCGAAGAAGCTGGTAGCGGTCGGCTGTTTCTGCATCGGCACCAACCAGGTTGACCTGAGTGCTGCCCGCGAGCGCGGCATCGCCGTGTTCAACGCGCCGTACTCCAATACCCGCTCCGTTGCCGAGCTGGTGCTGGCCGAGGCGATCCTGCTGCTGCGCGGCATCCCTGAGAAAAACGCTTCCTGCCACCGTGGCGGCTGGATCAAGTCTGCGGCCAACTCCTTCGAGATCCGTGGCAAGAAGCTGGGCATCGTCGGCTACGGCTCGATCGGTACTCAGCTGTCGGTTCTGGCCGAAGGTCTGGGCATGCAGGTGTTCTTCTATGACACCGTGACCAAGCTGCCGCTGGGCAACGCCACTCAGGTCGGCAACCTGCACGACCTGCTGGGCATGTCCGACATCGTCACCCTACACGTTCCGGAAACCGCTGCGACCCAGTGGATGATCGGCGAGAAGGAAATCCGCGCCATCAAGAAGGGCGGCATCCTGATCAACGCAGCACGCGGCACCGTGGTCGAGCTGGACGCCCTGGCGGACGCGATCAAGGACAAGCACCTGATCGGCGCGGCCATCGACGTGTTCCCGGTGGAGCCACGCTCCAACGACGAAGAGTTCGAAAGCCCGCTGCGTGGCCTCGACAACGTGATCCTGACCCCGCACATCGGTGGCTCGACCGCTGAAGCGCAAGCCAACATCGGTCTGGAAGTCGCAGAGAAACTGGTCAAGTACAGCGACAACGGTACCTCCGTTTCGTCGGTGAACTTCCCGGAAGTGGCCCTGCCGGCTCACCCTGGCAAGCACCGCCTGCTGCACATCCACGAGAACATCCCGGGTGTGATGAGCGAGATCAACAAGGTCTTCGCCGAAAACGGCATCAACATCTCCGGTCAGTTCCTGCAGACCAACGAGAAGGTTGGCTACGTGGTGATCGACGTCGACGCCGAGTACTCGGACCTGGCGCAAGAGAAGCTGCAGCACATCAACGGCACTATCCGTAGCCGTGTTCTGTTCTGATCAAACGTCAGCGACAAAAAAGGGAGCCTTCGGGCTCCCTTTTTCATGCACGGCGAAAAGCTTATTCGACGTTGACGGTGATTTTCTTCGAGACGATTGGCGGATCGAACGGCATGTGGCCGCTGTCACCCAGCTCCAGCTGCAGGGTGTGCTTGCCCGGTGCCAGTTTGATCGTCGCTTCGGTCTGCGCCTTGCCGAAGTGCATGTGGTTGGCGTCCATCGGAATCGGCTGACCGGCGGCTGGGAGCTCTTTGACATCGATCAGCAGGTGGTGGTGACCGGTGTTTTTGGTGACATCACCCGCTGGCGCCAGCGCCACGTCCTTGGTGCCGAACTTGACTTTGAATTCCTGAGAAACAGTCGCCCCGTCCTCGGGAGAAACGATGAACACTTCCGCGCCTTTAGGGGCCGGAGTCGCTGCACTGGCCAGCACCGAAACACCCATCAACAGGCCAGCCAATGCTGCACGTGACATAAACGTTTTCATTCTCTTCTCCAGTTTTTCCGTAAAATCCGCACGGTCATGACAACTTCATGACCATTCGTTGTCGAAGGCACTCGACAACCATAGCAAAGCGCGCCTGACTCAGAGCGTCGCAATAATGATTTCAAAGGAGTGACCATGCGTTTTCTGCCTGGCCTGATCTGCCTGCTACCCCTTTTGAGCCCTTTGGCTAATGCCGAACTGATTGATGACGTCAACGACCGCGGCGAGCTGCGCATAGCCCTTGAGGCTAATACACCGCCCTTCAATTACAAGGACGACGGCGACCAACTCACGGGGTTCGAGGTCGAGCTTGGGCAATTGATAGCCTCTGAGCTGGATGTGCGCGCCGATTTCATCGTCACCGACGAAGGCGATCTGCTCCAGGGCGTTGAAAGCGGCAAGTACGACGTCGCGCTCAACCACATAGCACTGACACCGGAACTCAAGGATCGTTTCGACTTCAGTGAGCCTTACAGCTATGCCAAGGCAGATCTGATCGCGCAGAAAGAACCGGAGCCGCGCTCGATGCTGCTGGTACAGACCTTGGCGCAGGACAAACCCAAGGCGGCTGCGCCGGTGCGCCTGGCCATCCCGTTCCAGAAGGGCAACCCGGCGTTTCATGCCAGCCTGGAGAATGCGCTGGGGCGGATCAAGGCGGACGGACGCCTGCAGGCACTGTCACAGAAGTGGTTTGGTGCGGATACGAGTGTGGCGCCGAAGCCCTGAGCCGAGGCAGATGGATAACCCAGGGGGCGCGAGCTGCTCGCGATGAGGCCGGCATATCCAGCTAAGGTGTTGAGGGACAGGCCGCCATCGCGAGCAGGCTCGCTCCCACAGCAGATGTGTTCGGGCGGTTAGTCTTGTGCGGTCAAAGCACGGGCCGCTTCCGGCAGTTGCAGCTCGCTGAAGACTTGCACCCCGTAGCGTCGCAGCAATGCCGCCGTGACGCCCTCACCGCTGACCTTCACACCGCTGAACGTCCCGTCGTAAGTCAACAGATTCCCGCACGACGGGCTGTTGGCCTTCAGCACCGCAATCCGGATGCCGTGCTTTTGCACCAGTTCCAGGGCCTGATACGCCCCCGACAGGAACTCGGCGCTGACATCCGCACCATCAGTGGTGATGATCGCCGCCCGCCCATCCAGCACTTCACCGCCCTGCCCGCCGGGGATTTCCGCGGCAGCCCGGGAGTCGGCAAGCCGCCGGCCACCTCGGGGCACAAAGGCACGACCCGACCCTCATCGACCCATTGCTGCAACTGATCGAAAGGCCCACTGGCACCGCCGTCGTAGCGAACGCGGTGACCCAGCAGGCAGCGGCTTACCAGAATTTTCTGCATGGTCAGAAGGGCTCGTTGCCGCGTCGCCGGAACCAGCCGGTCAACGACAGGCGATTTCGGCTGGCGGGCAGGACTTCGTGGGGCACTTCGCCGGACAGGAAGACCACCAGGCAGCCGCCGGTTGGCACGACGTCATGCTGCACGCCTTCGTCCAGGTACATGCGCAACTGGCCACCGTGCTCGGGTAGCCAGGCATCATTCAGGTAGACCACCGCCGACACCATGCGCCGGTCGTCGTCGCGAAAGCGATCGACGTGCTTGAGGTAAAAAGCGCCTGGCGGGTACAACGCGAAATGGCTTTCGAAATCCTCCAGGCCGAGGAACAGGCCCCGATTCATCGCCTCGCGCAGGCTGTCCATCAGCTGTAGATAACTGTCACACGCCAGCGCCTGGCCGGGCTCGATCCACTGAATGCGGTCGCCACGAATGCCCTCGCGAATCTCCGAAAGTGGGCCCGCGACCCACGGCGGCAGGCGCCAATTCACCTTCGGCTGAACGTTTATGGCACTCAGCCGCCAGTTCCCGGGTCAGACCCAGAGGCAGGAAAATATTCTGCTGCGACCAGCCATGTGTCGGCCAGGTCGTCGACGATACGTAACAGCAGCGGATGATCAGAGGGTATTTGCATGGCGCGCATAGTATTCCTGTGCCTGCAAATCCGACAGAGCCGTGCAGCGGCTTGATACGAATTCTCGACAAGTCCGAATGCCACACGGAGAATAGTCGCCTGCTGACAGGAGTCCCTATGCGCCGTTTGCTTTTTTCACTGTTGATGCTTTGTGTTTTGCCCGCTTGGGCGGACGGCCACGATCAGTTGTACAAGGTCGCCGGCTGGCCAGATCAACGTGCGCATTTCAATGACGCCCTGAGTGCCGCGCAGCAGCGCTATCAGAACAGCCTGCCGCCCGCCGTGTTTCAAGCGCTGGTGAACAACAGCAACCAGCGCTTTGCTCCACAGGCCATGGATCAACGCGCCGAAGCGCAACTGCGCCAGCACCTCGCCGATCCGAAACCGGCCCTGTCCTTCTTTCAATCGCCACTGGGCAAGAAAATCGTTGCGGCCGAATTGCTCGCAACCCGCCGTGATCAATTGGCGAAGAATGCCAAGGGCCTGCCGAAGATGCAGGTCAGCGACAGCCGCCTGCTGATCATCGGCCACCTCGCCCAGGCTTTGCCGGCGCGCGAGGCTGGCGCTGAAGTGAGCCTGGCGATTGCCGGTGTCGCGGCAGACAGTTTGAGTTCGATGATTCCCGGCCTGCTCGGTGGCGGTCAGGCGCAGGGCATGCTGAACGGCCAGCGTCAGCGCTTGATGGATCAGATTGGCGTAGACCTGAACAACACGCTGCTCTACGTGTATCGCGACCTGTCGGATGAAGAGCTGGAGGAGTTTGCGACGTTTGCCGAGTCGACTGAGGGCAAGGCGTATTACCAGGCGGCGCTGGCGGCTATTCGCGCAGGGTTGGCAGTGGGGCAGACTAACCTTGGCCAATAATTTTCAGTGCCTGGCATGACGCCATCGCGGGCCTTCACTGCCACTAAAGATTGCGGCCCTTGATCCGCTTGCTCAAGAACTCGAAATACTCCTCGCGCATCTCCACCGTTTCATTCGCCAGATGATGCCGTGCCTCCGCCAGCAGCAAGATCTGCGGCCGATCGAACTTCCACTTCAACACCTGCAAATTGTGCTGCCAGTCGACCGTCATATCCGCCTGCCCCTGCACGATCAGCGGCCGACGCAAGCTGTGCGGTGCTGCCTCGATGCGCTTGACCCAACGGGCGAGCGCGCCTACCCAGGCGGTGGGCAGGCGCAGCGGTTGTAGCGGGTCTGCTTGCAGGAAGGGCAGGAAATCCGGGTCGTTGGAGTTCTCGCTGAAGCGCCGCGCCACCCCTCTGACGAAAGGCCTGAGCAGGTAATAACTCAACTGCGACCAGCCCCACGCACGAGGCCGCACCAGCGGTGCCATCAGAATCAACTGACCTTGCGCCGGGCTGCCTTCGCCATGGTTGAGCACGTGATCGACCACAATCGCTCCGCCAGTGCTTTGTCCGCACAAGTGCCACGGCTGCGGCAACGAGATCGACTGCGCTTCGGCGAACAACGCTTGCAGGACATCCTGATACTCGGAGAAATCGCGAATGCTCGCGCGCGGCCCGCTCGACAGACCATGCCCGGGCAAGTCGCAGGCAATCACGGCGAAGTCCTGATCCAGCGCCCACTCGATCACATGGCGATAGAGCCCGGTGTGATCGTAATAACCGTGCAGCAGAAACAGCGTCGCCTTGACCTTCTCCGGCCACCAGAACTGACTGACCAGCTGATAACCACCCGCCTCGAATCGGCCCAGGCCAGTGCGCAGTTCGCGCCCGGGAAAATCCAGGCCATAAAA
The DNA here is from genome assembly GCF_016651255.1 of Pseudomonas sp. TH10. Taxonomy (GTDB): domain Bacteria; phylum Pseudomonadota; class Gammaproteobacteria; order Pseudomonadales; family Pseudomonadaceae; genus Aquipseudomonas. The sequence goes on along the minus strand of NZ_JAEKEG010000019.1, from coordinate 28,729 downwards.
GTGCCGATACGCCCGCGCTTGCTCCGACAACGGCTGCCACTCGGCCAATGGCTTGAGGCTGGCGCGTAATTGATCGGGGTCGAAAGTAGCAGGCATGAGGCAATTTCCAGCGAGTGAAACGGACTTTATCGGCCTGCGATATTCATCTGTCCCGGCAAGCATGGCAAGCTAGCCGACCTCCAAGGAAAGCATTCCATGCGCCCGGCCTACCGCACCACACTGCTCGCCAGCCTGCTCACCCTCGTGTGCGCCGTCGTACTGTGGGCGGCATACGACTGGTTTCAAGGTCGCTACCTGCGCGCATTCAGCGAACATACGGCAGTATTCTCCGGCGACCCCTTGCGTCTGCCGGACGACCTTGCAGGCCCCGGGGCCATTCGCCTGGTGCACTTCTGGGACCCTGCGTGCCCCTGCAATGTCGGCAACCAGCAGCATCTCAGTGAGCTTGTCGAGCGTTCATGTTCCACAGGGCATCGAGTTCTACTCGGTGCAAAAACCCGGTAGCCACGGTCAGTTACCGAGCACCCTGGGCGGGCTGAAAAACATCAACGTGTTGCCTGGCTCCGAGCAGATCCCCGCCAGCCCCGCCGTGGCGATATGGGATCGAACCGGCAAACTGGCCTATTTTGGCCCCTACAGCGAAGGCCTGACGTGCAATTCCAGTAACAGCTTCATCGAACCGATCCTGCAGGCGCTGAACGAAGGGCGTGAGGTGAGCGCCACTCACACACTGGCGGTGGGGTGTTACTGCCCCTGGCCTGTGGCGGCAACGAAGTAGGGAAGATCCGGCAATACGAATCCCTCCTAAGGGCGATGGGCCGTCGCGGCAGGTCGTGTTAAACAGTGTCGCCAGGGAATTGCTGTCACTCATAACAAGAACAAGGAATCACCATGAAACGCCTCCTGACCGTTCTCGTCCTGCTGGTTGTGCTGCTCGCCGCTGGCGCTGGCTGGTACGTCTACAGCAAACAACCGACACGCCAGGGCCAGGTCGAACTGCGCAACCTGCAAGGGTCGGTGACCGTGCGCTACGACGAGCGCGGCGTACCGCACATCCGTGCCGAGAACGAAACCGACCTCTACCGCGCCCTTGGCTATGTGCATGCCCAGGATCGGCTGTTCCAGATGGAAGCCATGCGCCGCCTCGCCCGTGGCGAGCTGGCCGAAGTGCTCGGGCCGAAACTGCTCGACACCGACAAACTGTTCCGCAGCCTGCGCATACGCGAGCGCGCCGCCAGTTACGTCGCCAGCCTCGATAAGCAGTCGCCGGCGTGGAAGGCCCTGAAAGCCTATCTGGACGGCATCAACCAATATCAGGACTCGCACGCCGCGCCCATCGAGTTCGACGTGCTGGGCATCCCCAAACGGCCGTTCACGGCAGAAGACAGCATCAGCGTCGCCGGCTACATGGCTTACAGTTTTGCTGCCGCGTTTCGCACCGAACCGTTGCTGACGTATGTGCGCGATCAGCTCGGCACCGATTACCTCAACGTCTTCGACCTCGACTGGCAGCCCAAAGGCGTTCTGGCCAGTCAGCAGGGTGGCGCTGCCAGGCCCTTGCCAGTGTCGACTGGAAGGACCTCAACGCCCTCGCCCGCCTGAGTGAACAGGCCCTGGCGGAGCACGGCCTGCCGCAGTTCGAAGGCAGCAACGCCTGGGTCGTCGCCGGCAGCCGCACCAAGAGCGGCAAGCCGCTGCTGGCGGGTGACCCGCACATTCGCTTCTCGGCGCCGTCGGTATGGTATGAGGCGCAGCTCTCGGCACCCGGCTTTGACCTTTACGGTCACTATCAGGCGCTGATGCCGTTTGCGTCACTCGGCCTGAATCACGATTTCGGCTGGAGCATCACCATGTTCCAGAACGATGACCTGGACCTGATCGCGGAGAAGGTCAATCCGGACAATCCCAACCAGGTCTGGTATCGCGGCAAGTGGGTGGACATGACCTCCAGCGAGCAGCAGATCGCGGTTAAGGGTCAGGCCCCAGTGCCCCTGGTACTGCGCCAGTCGCCCCATGGGCCGATCGTCAACGATGCGCTGGGCGCGAACGTGGGCAAGACCCCAATCGCCATGTGGTGGGGCTTCCTCGAAAGCCCGAATCCGATTCTCGAAGGCTTCTACCAGCTCAACCGCGCCGACACCCTGGCCAAGGCGCGCAGTGCCGCAGCCAAGGTCCAGGCGCCCGGCCTGAACATCGTCTGGGCCAATGCCAAGGGCGACATCGGCTGGTGGGCGGCAGCGCAGCTACCCAAGCGTCCCGCAGGGGTGCGGGGTGGCTTTATTCTCGATGGCAGCACTGCCGAGGCGGAGAAGGACGGCTTCTACCCGTTCAGCGCCAACCCTCAGGAAGAAAATCCGTCGCGGGGCTACATCGTGTCGGCCAACTTCCAGCCGGTATCGCCAACCGGCATGGACATCCCCGGGTACTACAACCTGGCGGATCGTGGCCAGCAGCTCAATCGCCAGCTCGGCGACAAAGCGGTCAAGTGGGACCTGGAAGCCAGCCAGAAGCTGCAACTGGGCACCACCACCGGCTACGGGCCACGCTTGCTCGCCCCGTTGTTGCCGGTGTTACGCGAAGTGGTGAGCGATCCTGCCGAACTGCGGCTGGTGGAGCAACTGGCCCGGTGGCAAGGTGATTACCCGCTGGACTCCACCAGTGCCACGCTGTTCAACCAGTTCCTGTATGACCTCGCCGATGCAGCGATGCGTGATGAGCTGGGCAACGACTTTTTCGACACGCTGCTGTCGACGCGGGTGATCGATGCGGCGCTGCCACGCTTGGCGGCGAACGCTGATTCACCGTGGTGGGACAACCGCAACACACCGATCAAGGAGACCCGCGCCGACACGGTCAAGGTGGCATGGCAAGCGAGCCTGGCGCACCTTCGGAACACGCTTGGCGCAGACTTCGCGCAGTGGCAGTGGGGCGCGGCGCATACGCTGACGCACGGGCATCCGCTGGGGCAGCAGAAGCCGCTGGAGCGGATTTTCAACGTCGGGCCGTTCGCAGCGCCGGGCAGTCATGAGGTGCCGAATAATCTTTCCGCGCGGATCGGCCCGGCGCCGTGGCCGGTGACTTACGGGCCGTCGACGCGGCGGCTGGTGGATTTCGCCGACCCGGCGCATGGCCTGACGATCAATCCGGTTGGGCAGAGTGGCGTGCCGTTTGACAGTCACTATGACGACCAGGCCGAAGCGTATGTCGACGGGATGTATGTGCAGGCGCATTTCAGCGAAGAAGAGGTGACGGCGAATACCCGGAGCACGTTGAAGCTGTTGCCGGCGCGGGCTGCGCAGTAGTTTTTGGTTTTCCGGGCTGACGCCTTCGCGAGCAGGCTCGCTCCCACAGGATTTGCGCCGTACACATAATTCGTAATCGGCGCGACCATTGTGGGAGCGGGCTTGCCCGCGATGGGGCGCGCATGGACACCCCAGACCTCTGCCTCACACCACCACCGCAAAATTCAGCCTGAACTGCTGGGGCGTCACCCCCAGCCGCCGGTTGAACACACTGCGCATGTGCTGTGCATCGCGAAAACCACACTGATACGCCACTGTCTTCAGTGGTGCACGGGTGCTCTCCAGCAACACCCGCGCCGCATCCAACCTCGCTCTTTCGACGAACTCCGCCGGGGTGATCTTCGCTTCCCGGGCGAACACCCGGGAAAAATTACGGGTACTCATGTTTGCGGCGTTGGCCAGGTCGGCGATGGTCAGGTCCCCGGTGAGGTTGGCCAGCACATGGAGCTGCACCAGCGCCACCGCCGAGGTCGGTTCGGCATGGGGCGTGAGGAATGGACTGAACTGCGACTGCCCGCCCGAGCGCTGGGTGAACACCACCAGGCGCTTCGCCACGCTCAAGGCGACTTCCGGGCCGTGATCCTGGGCCAGCAGGAACAGCGACAGATCAATCCCTGCAGTCACTCCCGCCGAGGTGTACAGCGCGCCATCCTGCACGTACAGCCGGTCGGCTTCGACACGCGTACCAGGACATAAAGCGGCCAGCGCCGCCGCATCGCCCCAGTGGGTGGTCACCGTTTTGCCTTCCAGCAGCCCGGCTCGGGCAAGCATGAATGCGCCATTGCAGATCGAGCCGAACCGTTGCGCCCGAGCGCTGGCGTCGCGCAGCCAGGCATCAAAAGTCGCGCCGAAATTCATGGACGGCAACTGCGGGCCGCCGGCCACCAGAAGCAGGTCATAGTCCTCCAGCGCTTCGCAGTAATGCCGATGGGCATTGACTGCCAAACCGTTGGAACAGGCCATCACCCCATGCTCGACACCAATGACTTCCAGGCGATAGTGGTCGGCCCGTGCCAGGAAACGATTGGCCTCGGAAAACACATCCATGGGCCCGGTGACGTCCAGGGACTGAACGCCGGCAAAGACCACGATGGCAACGGTTTTACTCATGACAGACTTGCCCCCGTTCAATGCCCCCTGCAGGAGTGAGCTCGCTCGCAATGGACTCAATGGCGCCATTTCGTCCAGCCAGCCCTCTTCATCGTTCACCTCCATCGCGAGCAAGCTCGCGCCTACAGGAACTTAGCCAATCGCGGCGCAACAAGCGAGGCTGGCGCGATATGCATGTTCATTGGCAAGGATCGCAGCCATGGCTTGATTGTCCGCTGTGTGGTGCAGGAACAGACTTGTTCCATCAGCGCCACCAAGGCGTTCCCCACGAGGAAAGCACCCATGAGCAGCCACATCGCCGGCATCCAGATCCCCGACAGCGCCCTGGCCAGGGCCACCACCGAATACATTCGCGACGTCGAGTCAGACCTGCTCTATCACCACTCACGCCGGGTATTTTTGTTCGGCGCGCTAAGCGGTGAGCGCCAGCAACTGGCCTACGATCCTGAACTGCTCTACGTCGGAGCAATGTTCCATGACCTCGGTCTGGTTGAAGGTCATCGCAGCGCTGACGAGCGTTTTGAAGTCGACGGCGCCAATGCGGCAGCAGCGTTTCTCAAGCCTTACGGGTTGAGCGATGACGACATCGAGCAGGTGTGGTTGTCGATTGCCCTGCACACCACGCCGGGCGTGCCGAAGCATTTGCGTCCGACTGTGGCGCTGGTGACTGCCGGTGTCGAGATGGACGTGCTGGGCATGGATTACGCGGCGTTCAGCAGCGTACAGCGTGAAGCGGTGGTGCATGCGCACCCGCGTGGGGAAGGTTTCAAGGAGTGCATCATCTGCGCGTTTGCCGACGGCTTGCGCCACCGTCCGCAGACCACGTTCGGCAACGTGAAGACCGATGTGCTGAAGGATCAGGAGCCGGGATTCAAGCCGATGAACTTCGTCGAGGTCATCCGCCAATCCCCCTGGATTTCCTGACCGCTGAAAAACCTGTGGAAGACTTCATGCTGCGGGGCTGCCGCACCTGGACTCCACACCCAGCGAACAGCCCTTGCGGGCGTGAGCCTGCTCGCGATTGCGGACTGACATTCAACATCTTCGTTGAACGTTAAACCTTCATCGCGAGCAGGCTCGCTCCCACAGGTGTTCGAGCCTACAGACTCAAACGGCTTCCGGTGCCTGCGCGCGACGCACGTCCGGTTGCTTCCATGAGTCGGCAGCGCTTTCCTCAATGGCCTGCTGGATCGCTTTCTTGCGCGACTCTTCCGCACGACGGCTGAAGAACCACACCAGGAAGGTCACCAGCGACACCGCCAGCAGAATCAAACTGGCCACGGCGTTGATCTCAGGCTTCACGCCCAGGCGCACGGCCGAGAACACTTCCATCGGCAAGGTCGTAGACCCCGGCCCGGAAACGAAACTCGCCAACACCAGGTCATCCAGGGACAACGCGAAGGACATCATGCCCCCGCTGCCAGCGATGGCGCGATCATCGGGATGGTGATCAGGAAGAACACCTTCCACGGCCGTGCGCCAAGGTCCATCGCTGCTTCTTCGATCGACAGGTCCAGCTCACGCAGGCGCGCCGACACCACCACCGCCACATACGCCGCACAGAACGTCGTGTGAGCGATCCAGATGGTGACGATGCCACGCTCCTGGGGCCAGCCGATCATCTGTGCCATTGCCACGAACAGCAGCAACAACGACAGACCGGTAATCACCTCGGGCATCACCAGCGGCGCGGTGACAAGGCCACCGAACAACGTGCGCCCCTTGAAGTGGGTGATCCGGGTCAACACGAAGGCCGCCAGTGTACCCAGCGCTACCGCCGCAACCGCGGTGTAGCAGGCGATTTCCAGCGAGCGCAACACCGAGCCCATCAGTTGCGTGTTGTCGAGAAGGCCGACGTACCACTTGATCGACCAGCCGCCCCACACCGTCACCAGCTTGGAGGCGTTGAACGAGTAGATCACCAGGATCAGCATCGGCAGGTAGATGAACAACAGACCCAGAACCAGCATCAGGCTGGAGAAACGGAAGCGCTTCATTCTTTACCCTCCATTTCCTTGGCCTGACTGCGGTTGAACAGAATGATCGGCACAATCAGGATCGCCAGCATCACCACCGCCAGCGCGGACGCCACCGGCCAGTCACGGTTGTTGAAGAACTCTTGCCAGAGCACTTTACCGATCATCAGGGTTTCCGGACCGCCGAGCAGTTCCGGGATCACGAACTCGCCGACCACCGGGATGAATACCAGCATGCAGCCGGCAATGATCCCGTTCTTGGACAGCGGAATGGTGATTTTCCAGAAGCTGTTGAAGGTGCTCGAACCGAGGTCGGAAGCGGCTTCCAGCAAGCTGTGATCGTGCTTCACCAGGTTGGCGTACAGCGGCAGGATCATGAACGGCAGGTACGAGTAAACGACGCCGATGTACACCGCAAGGTTAGTGTTGAGGATCTGCAGCGGCTCGTCGATAAAGCCCATGCTCATCAGGAAACCGTTGAGCAGACCGTTGTTACTGAGGATGCCCATCCACGCATACACGCGGATCAGGATCGCGGTCCAGGTCGGCATCATGATCAGCAGCACCAGCACCGTCTGCATCTCTTTGCGGGCACTGGCGATGGCGTAGGCCATCGGATAGCCGATCAGCAGGCAGAGGACAGTGCTGATCAGCGCCATCTTCAGCGAGCCAAGATACGCGGCGATGTACAGCTCGTCGTCGCCCAGCATCGCGTAGTTGCCCAGGTTCAACAGCACCTGGAGCTTCTGGTCGATGAAGCTGTAGATCTCGGTGTACGGCGGAATGGCCACGTCGGCTTCGGCGAAGCTGATCTTCAACACGATGAAGAACGGCAACATGAAGAACAGGAACAGCCAGATGAACGGAACCCCGATGACCAGCTGGCGGCCACCGGGAATTATTCGATTGAGGCGGCGTTTGAATTTGCGCATGTTCATGAGCGAAGTACCACGCCGCTATCGTCTTCCCACCACACGTAAACCTGATCGCCCCAGGTCGGCCGCGCGCCGCGACGCTCGGCATTGGCGACGAACGACTGCACCAGCTTGCCGCTCGGCAGTTCGACGTAGAACACCGAGTGCCCGCCGAGGTAGGCGATGTCATGCACCTTGCCGCTCGACCAGTTGTATTCGCAGGTCGGTTGATCGGCGGTGACCAGCAGCTTCTCCGGGCGAATCGCGTAGGTGACCGACTTGTCCTGCACCGAAGTACTGATGCCGTGGCCGACGTAGATCTGCCGATCGAGGTCTTTGCAGGTGATGGTCGCGTGGCCTTCGGCGTCGTCGATCACTTCGCCTTCGAAGATGTTCACGTTGCCGATGAATTCGCAGACCAGACGGCTGGTCGGGGTCTCGTAGATGTCGATCGGGCTGCCGATCTGGGCGATCCAGCCCAGGTGCATGATCGCGATGCGCTCGGCCATGGTCATGGCCTCTTCCTGGTCATGCGTCACCATCACGCAGGTCACACCCACGCGCTCGATGATTTCCACCAACTCAAGCTGCATCTGCGAACGCAGTTTCTTGTCCAGTGCGCCCATCGGTTCGTCGAGCAGCAACAGCTTCGGCCGCTTGGCCAGCGAACGCGCCAGCGCCACACGCTGACGCTGACCGCCAGACAGTTGGTGCGGCTTGCGCTTGGCGTACTGGCTCATCTGCACCAGTTTGAGCATCTCGGCCACGCGGGCATCGACTTCAGCGGCCGGGATCTTGTCCTGCTTGAGGCCGAAGGCGATGTTCTGCGCCACGGTCATGTGCGGAAACAAGGCGTACGACTGGAACATCATGTTGATCGGACGTTCGTACGGCGGCATGTCGGTGATGTCGACGCCGTCGAGAAAAATGCGCCCCTCCGTGGGCCGTTCGAACCCTGCCAGCATCCGCAGCAGAGTGGATTTGCCCGATCCCGAACCGCCGAGCAGAGCGAAGATCTCGCCCTTTTTGATTTCCAGGGACACGTCGTCCACGGCAATCGTCTCGTCGAACTTCTTCGTGACCCGGTCGATTTTGACCAACACCTGCTTCGGTGTCTGGTCGCCCTCGAGGGCTTTCTTATAGGCGCCGGAGGCAACTGCCATTTACGAAACTCCCAGAAAAAAAGAGTGCAGTTCGCCCAATACAGACGAACCCAGGATAGTTTGTGCCTTACATGCCCGACTTGACCTTGGTCCAGCTGCGGGTCATCAGACGCTGAATGTTCGGTGGCAACTCGGTCGACACATAAGCCTTGTCGATTACGGCCTGCGGTGGATAAACCGACTCATCGGTGCGGATGGATTGCTCCATCAGTTTGTCCGACCCGGGATTCGGGTTGGCATAGCCGACGTAATCACTGACCTGGGCGATGACCTCAGGTTTCAGCAAATAGTTAATGAAGGCGTGGGCTTCCTTGACGTTGCTCGAGTCCTTTGGAATCGCCAGCATGTCAAACCACAGCGCGCCACCTTCCTTGGGAATCGAGTAGGCGATGTTCACGCCCTTCTTCGCTTCTTCAGCGCGGTTTTTCGCCTGGAACATGTCGCCGGAGAAACCGATAGCCACGCAGATGTCGCCGTTGGCCAGGTCCGAGATGTACTTGGAGGAGTGGAAGTAAGTCACGTAAGGCCGCACCGCCAGCAACTTGGCCTCAGCCTTCTTGTAGTCCTGCGGGTTGGTACTGTTGGCATCCAGGCCCATGTAGTTGAGCACTGTCGGCATCATTTCATCCGCCGAATCGAGGAACGCCACGCCGCAGCTTTGCAGCTTCTTGATGTTCTCCGGCTCGAACAGCACGCCCCACGAATCGATCTTGTCGACACCGAGCACAGCCTTCACTTTATCGACGTTGTAGCCGATGCCGTTGGTGCCCCACAGGTACGGCACGGCGTACAGGTTGCCCGGATCGTTCTGCTCCAGACGCTTGAGCAGCGCCGGGTCGAGATTGGAATAGTTCGGCAGTTGCGACTTGTCGAGCTTCTGGAACGCGCCCGCCTTGATCTGCTTGCCGAGGAAGTGGTTCGACGGCACGACCACGTCGTAACCGGTACGCCCGGCCAGCAGCTTGCCTTCCAGGGTTTCGTTGGAGTCGAAGACGTCGTAGACCGGTTTGATCCCGGTGGCTTTCTGGAAGTCAGCCAGGGTCGTCTCGCCGATGTAGTCCGACCAGTTATAAATATGCACCGTACCGGCGGCCTGGGCTCCGACAGCAATCGTCAGGCCGGCAGTGGCCAGCAGGGCTTTGCGCAAAGAAGAAAAAATAGGCAAGTGGAGGTCCTCTAAATTAGTTGGGCCCAAGTTGCCCCGCGCTGCATGACAGCCATGGCTGCCCGGCAACAAAACCGGCGCGCAACTTACCCTCGAAAAACCGTTCCAGCAAAACTTTTATGCATATAGCCCTGTAGGAGCTCGCTCGCGATGGTCGCCAACGATAACCAAGGAGGCCTGACACCCAACGGTGCTCCAGCGTTCTTCGCGAGCGAGCTCGCTCCTACAGGTTTATTTATTTACCCGATTTGATCTTGGTCCAGCTGCGGGTCAGGATTCGCTGGGTAGCGGCCGGCAAGTCGGCAATCGCGTACAGCTTGGCCAGAACATCGGCTGGTGGATAAACGCCCGGGTCGCTGGTGATGTCTTTATCAACCAGCGCTGTTGCCGCTGCGTTACCGTTCGGGAAGCGCACGGCGTTGGTGATCTCTGCCATGATTTCCGGCTTCATCAGGAAGGTCATGAACTTGTAGGCACCTTCGACGTTTTCGGCATCTTTAGGGATGGCGACCATGTCGAAGAAGCTGCCGGCACCTTCTTTCGGAATGTTGTAGCTGACCTTCACCTTGTCACCGGCTTCAGCGGCACGGGACTTGGCTTGCTGCACGTCACCCGAGTAGCCGACGGCTACGCAGATGTTGCCGTTGGCCAGGTCCGAGATGTACTTGGAGGAGTGGAAGTAGGTGATCGAAGGACGAATCTTGAGGAACAGTTCCTCGGCTTTCTTGATGTCTTCTTTCTTCTGGCTGTCGGTTGGAAGGCCCAGGTAGTGCAGCGCGACCGGGAGCATTTCGGTCGGCGAATCGAGGAAGCTCACACCGCAGCCCTTGAGCTTGGCGATGTTTTCAGGCTTGAGCAGCACGTCCCACGAATCGATGGTGTCGACGCCCAGCGCAGCCTTGACCTTCTCGGCGTTATAACCAATGCCGATCGAGCCCCACATGTACGGGAAGGCGTGTTTGTTACCTGGGTCGCTGACCGAAACGGCCTTGAGCAGATCCTGGTTCAGGTTCTTCCAGTTAGGCAGCTTGGACTGATCCAGCTCCTGGTAAACGCCAGCCTTGATCTGCTTGGCGAGGAAGTTGTTGGACGGCACGACCACGTCGTAGCCGGACTTGCCTGCCAGCAGCTTGGCTTCCAGGGTCTCGTTGCTGTCGAAGACGTCATAGACGACTTTGATCCCGGACTCTTTCTCGAAGTTGGCGATGGTGTCCGGAGCGATGTAGTCGGACCAGTTGTAGACGTGCAGCACTTTGTCGTCCGCGTGAACCGCCCCTGCCATCATGCCCATCAGGGACATGGCCAGGAGGGTCTTGCCAGCAAGCTTTTTACCTAATGCCTTCATGCGTCATGCTCCAAATTTTTCTTTTTTGAACCACATTGTTCAGCGGCCGAACCCGGACAACTGGAACCGCGGCTAGTCTGGCAAGATCCGAGGCGGTCTTTCAAGAAAAGACCAGCCTTTCTGACAGCTTTGAGCGAGAGCGCCGCAGCTCCCCCGCTCAGAGCCTAGCACCTAGCCCTGCAACGCACTGAGGGTCAGGTCGAGGCATTTGCGTGCCTTTGTAACCAGCTCATCGATCTCCGCTTTGCTGATGACCAGCGGCGGCGCGATGATCATGGTGTCGCCCACAGCGCGCATGATCAGGCCGTTGTCGAAGCAGAACTGGCGGCAGATCATGCCGACGCCCTTGCCTTCGTAACGCTTGCGAGTGGCCTTGTCCTGCACCAACTCGATTGCGCCCAGCAGACCGACCCCGCGAACTTCACCCACCAACGGGTGATCGTTCAGTTCCCGCAGACGTTTCTGCAAATACGGTGCCGTTTCGTTATGCGCGTTCTCGATAATTTTTTCGTCGCGCAGAATGCGGATGTTTTCCAGACCGACCGCTGCCGCCACCGGGTGACCGGAGTAGGTGAAGCCGTGGTTGAAATCGCCGCCTTCGTTGAGCACTGCCACCACTGAGTCACGGACGATCAGGCCACCCATCGGGATATAGCCGGAGGTCAGGCCTTTGGCGATGGTCATCATGTCGGGCGCAAGGTCGTAGAAATCGCTACCGAACCACTCACCGGTACGGCCGAAACCGCAGATCACTTCGTCGGCGACGAAGAGAATGTCGTACTTGGCGAGGATTTCCTTGATGCGCGGCCAGTAGGTCTCAGGCGGAATGATCACGCCACCGGCACCCTGGATCGGCTCGGCAATAAAGGCACCGACGTTATCAACGCCGATTTCCAGAATTTTTCTTCCAGCTGGTTGGCAGCCCACATGCCGAACTCTTCAGGCGTCATGTCGCCGCCTTCGGCAAACCAGTACGGCTGAGCGATGTGGACGATGCCCGGAATCGGCAAGTCGCCCTGTTCGTGCATATAAGTCATGCCACCGAGGCTCGCGCCGGCCACGGTCGAACCGTGATAACCGTTCTTGCGACTGATGATGACTTTCTTGTTCGGCTGGCCCTTGATCGCCCAGTAGTGGCGAACCATGCGCAGCATAGTGTCGTTGCCTTCGGAGCCGGAACCGGTGAAGAACACATGGTTCATGCCTTCTGGCGCAACGTCGGCGATGGCCTTGGCCAGTTCCAGTGCCGGCGGGTGCGCGGTCTGGAAGAACAGGTTGTAGTAAGGGAGTTCGCGCATCTGTTTGGCGGCAGCATCAGCCAGTTCATCGCGACCGTAACCGATGGCCACACACCACAGACCCGCCATGCCGTCGAGGATCTTGTTGCCTTCGCTGTCCCACAGGTAAACGCCCTTGGCGTTAGTGATGATCCGCGGGCCTTTCTCTTTCAGCTGCTTGAAATCGCTGAACGGCGCCAGGTGGTGATCATTGCTGAGCGCTTGCCACTCGCGGGTTTGCGGGTTGTTGCTGGTCATGCCAATTCTCCTTGTTATCGGTGAAGGCGCGGCTTGTGAGGCCGCGCCCGGCGTATCAGACGGCGAAGAGCAGGTACTCACGCTCCCACGAACTGATCACGCGCTTGAAGTTTTCATGCTCGGCCCGCTTGACCGCGACGTAGCCTGTGATGAAAGTCTTGCCGAGGTATTTCTCGACGGTGGTGCTGTTTTCCATACGCTCCAGTGCGTCTTCGATGGTCAACGGCAGGCGCAGGTTGCGGCGCTCGTAACCACGGCCAACCACAGGCGCGCTCGGGTTGAGGCCCTCGACCATGCCGATGTAACCGCAGAGCAGGCTCGCGGCAATCGCCAGATAAGGGTTGGCGTCGGCGCCCGGCAGGCGGTTTTCCACCCGACGGTTCTGCGGGCCGGCATCCGGTACGCGCAGGCCCACGGTGCGGTTTTCTTCGCCCCACTCCACGTTCACCGGCGCCGAGGTGTCTGGCAGGAAGCGGCGGAACGAGTTGACGTTCGGGGCGAACAACGGCAACAGCTCAGGGATCAGTTTCTGCAAACCGCCGATGTGGTGCAGGAACAGCTGGCTCATGGTCCCGTCTTCATTGGAGAAGACGTTCTTGCCGGTTTCGATATCGATGATGCTCTGGTGCAAGTGCATCGCACTGCCCGGCTCGCCGGTCATCGGCTTGGCCATAAAGGTCGCGGCCACGTCGTGCTTCAGTGCGGCTTCACGCATGGTGCGTTTGAACACCAGGATCTGGTCGGCCAGCGACAGGGCGTCACCGTGACGGAAGTTGATTTCCATCTGCGCCGTGCCGTCTTCATGGATCAGCGTGTCGAGGTCCAGCTCCTGCAATTCGCACCAGTCGTAGACGTCTTCGAACAGCGGGTCGAATTCGTTCGCCGCTTCGATAGAGAACGACTGACGACCGATTTCCGGACGGCCCGAGCGGCCGATTGGCGGCTGCAACGGATAGTCGGGATCGTCACTGCGCTTGGTCAGATAGAACTCCATCTCTGGCGCCACGATCGGCTGCCAGCCCTTGTCGGCATAGAGCTTGAGGACTTTCTTGAGGACGTTGCGCGGCGACAGCTCGATCGGGTTGCCTTGCTTGTCGTAGGTGTCGTGGATCACCTGGGCGGTCGGCTCGATGGCCCACGGCACCATGTACACAGCGTTCTGGTCGGGGCGGCAGATCATGTCGATGTCGGCCGGGTCGAGCAGCTCGTAATAGATGTCGTCTTCGACATAGTCGCCGGTCACGGTCTGCAACAGCACGCTCTCGGGCAGGCGCATGCCTTTTTCGGCGATGAACTTGTTGGTCGGCGAAATCTTGCCCCGGGTGATACCGGTCAAGTCGGCGATCATGCATTCGACTTCTGTGATCTTGTGGTCTTTCAACCAATCGGTGAGCTGGTCGAGGTTGTTACTCATAAATGCCTCTGGGCTGAGTCTCCTGACTCTGATAAGTCAGGCGTTGTTTGACGCATCGGCGTCGTGTGGTACAGATTGCCCTTGCAATTGCCGGGCACATGAATGCTCGCCTCGAAAGAAGCGTGGGGCAACAGGTGTATGGGTGAGGCGTGCACAATTACCGGCAGTCTGCGCTACGAAGTACGGGCCGCTGGAGTAAAACGGTTCTATATTGGATGCAGAGCCGGTAAAGAGAATGCCATCCAGACCGTCCAGAATATCGGACGCTGCCAGCTGATCGGTCTGCCGTGAGCAGTCGGTGATGCCGATTAACGGCAGGCGAGACATGAAGCACCCCGGTATTATTGCTGTTATGGGTTTGATCGGAGCTTAGCCTTGTTCATTTTTTTACACAACACCCCCGTAAAAAATACAACACGGCCTGCTCAAGCCTGCGGGTGGCAAGCGTCTCAATGACTGAAAAGCGCCTCAAAGTGCCCCATAAATGCCCTCGCGGCGCTTTTTTAGGGCAAAAAAGGCCTCGCTTGACTTCGGCAGGCCGTTCGGGTTGACTGAAACCAGAAAAGATCAATGATTGATATTTTTAACAACAAAGGTGTTGCATCATGTCGGTACCCCCGCGTGCCGTTCAGCTTAACGAAGCGAACGCGTTCCTTAAGGAACATCCTGAGGTTCTGTACGTTGACCTTCTGATTGCGGATATGAATGGTGTGGTGCGCGGCAAGCGCATCGAACGCACCAGCCTCCACAAGGTTTACGAGAAAGGCATCAACCTGCCGGCCTCTCTATTTGCTCTGGATATCAATGGTTCGACGGTGGAAAGCACCGGCCTGGGCCTGGACATCGGCGACGCCGATCGTATCTGCTATCCAATCCCCGATACCCTGTGCAACGAGCCATGGCAGAAGCGCCCTACCGCGCAACTGTTGATGACCATGCACGAACTCGAAGGCGACCCTTTCTTCGCCGATCCGCGCGAAGTGCTCCGTCAAGTTGTTGCAAAGTTTGACGAGCTCGGTTTGACCATCTGCGCCGCATTCGAACTCGAGTTCTACCTGATCGACCAGGAAAACGTGAACGGCCGTCCGCAGCCGCCACGCTCGCCGATCTCCGGTAAACGTCCGCACTCGACGCAGGTCTACCTGATCGACGACCTCGACGAATACGTCGACTGCCTCCAGGACATTCTGGAAGGTGCCAAAGAGCAAGGCATCCCGGCCGACGCCATCGTCAAGGAAAGTGCCCCGGCGCAGTTCGAAGTGAACCTGCACCACGTCGCCGACCCGATCAAGGCGTGCGACTACGCGGTACTGCTCAAGCGTCTGATCAAGAACATCGCCTACGACCATGAAATGGACACCACCTTCATGGCCAAGCCGTACCCGGGCCAGGCAGGTAATGGTCTGCACGTACACATTTCGATTCTGGATAAAGAAGGCAAAAACATTTTTGCCAGCGAGGATCCCGAGCAGAACGCCGCGCTGCGTCACGCGATCGGCGGTGTGCTCGAGACCCTGCCCGCGCAGATGGCTTTCCTCTGCCCGAACGTCAACTCCTACCGTCGTTTCGGCGCTCAGTTCTACGTGCCGAACTCGCCGTGCTGGGGCCTGGACAACCGCACCGTGGCGATTCGCGTACCGACTGGTTCTTCCGATGCCGTGCGTATCGAGCATCGTGTAGCCGGTGCCGATGCCAACCCGTATCTGTTGATGGCTTCTGTTCTTGCAGGCGTGCACCACGGCCTGACCAACAAGATCGAGCCGGGCGCGCCCGTCGAAGGCAACAGCTACGAGCAGAACGAGCAGAGCCTGCCGAACAACTTGCGCGATGCCTTGCGTGAGCTGGACGACAGCGAGGTGATGGCCAAGTACATCGATCCGAAATACATCGATATCTTCGTCGCCTGCAAGGAAAGCGAGCTGGAGGAGTTCGAACACTCCATCTCCGACCTTGAGTACAACTGGTACCTGCATACCGTTTAAGCGGATGTAGCTGCAAAAAAAACGCCGTCGGCTGATTCAGCCAACGGCGTTTTTTTATGGCCGCCTGCGGCGGATCGCTGGCAAGCCAGCTCCCACAAGTCACTTGCCGTACACAAAATGAGTGTTTCGCTGGAAATCCTTGAGAGCTGGCTTGCCAGCTCCCACAAGTCACTTGCCGCACACAAAATGTGTGTTTCGCTGGAAATCCTTGTGGGAGCTGGCTTGCCAGCGATGGCGGCCGACAAGACAACACATCACCCGGCTCGTACAATGCCCCCTGCCCCGCAGGAGTCTCCAATGACGCGCACCGCCACCGTCCGCAAACCTCGCGCCCGCAGCCAGGCGCGGATCGATTCCATACTCGACGCCGCCCGTACGCTGCTGGCCGCCGAAGGCGTGGGCAGCCTGTCGATCTACAGCGTGGCCGAGCGCGCCGAAATCCCGCCGTCCTCGGTGTATCACTTTTTCGCCAGCGTACCGTCCTTGCTCGAAGCGCTGACGGCCGACGTCCACGCCGCTTTCCGGGCATGCCTGCAAGCCCCCATCGACCACAACGCCCTCAGCGGCTGGCGCGACCTGTCACGCCTGGTGGAGCAGCGCATGCTCGACATCTACAGCGACGACGCCGCCGCCCGACAATTGATTCTTGCCCAGCACGGCCTGACCGAAGTCACCCAGGCCGACCGCCAACACGACATCGAGCTGGGCGAACTGATGCACAAGCTTTTCGATCATCACTTCGAACTGCCGAAGTTGCCGAGTGATGTCGATGTGTTTGCGCTGGCGATGGAGCTGGGGGATCGGGTGTATGCGCGTTCGGTGCAGCAGCATGGGCAGATCACGCCGCGCATGGCTGAGGAAGGGATGCGGGTGTTTGATGCGTATCTGGGGCTTTATCTGCCGCCTTATATGCCCAAGCGCGCTCACTCAATCTGACTACGGCACGTGTCATGCTGGCCTCATCGCGGGCCAGCCCGCTCCCACAAGAATCTCCAGCGAACACAGATTTTGTAAGTGACACATCAACCTGTGGGAGCGGGCTTGCCCGCGATGGCCACACCGCTGACTCCACTGAATCACGCACACAAAAACCCGAAGGGCTCACACCCTCCGGGGTTGTGCGCAGTGCACGCCCTTTACAACTTGGCGATCGACACCTCGGTGGATTTCACGAACGCGATCACTTCACTGCCCACCACCAGCTCAAGCTCTTTGACAGAACGAGTGGTGATGACTGAAGTGACGATGCCCGAAGCGGTCTGCACGTCGATTTCCGACAGCACGTCGCCCAGCACGATTTCCTTGATCGAGCCTTTGAACTGATTACGAACGTTGATGGCCTTGATAGTCATGAGGTTGTTCCTGTCGTTGGATAAGGTGAGTTATTGCGCCCAACGCAATTGCGTGGGCAATGGTGAAACAGGTTCCGGTTCCGGCGGCTCGCCGGGCAGTGACAGCACGCGGTTGAGGACTTCGGTCTCCAGCGCCGCCAGCCGGTGGGAACCGCGAACCCGAGGGCGCGGTAGTTCCACGTGGAGGTCGAGGCCGACTTCACCCTCTTCGATCAGGATGACGCGGTCGGCAATCGCCACCGCTTCGCTGACGTCGTGGGTCACCAGCAACACGGTAAAGCCGTGCTGCTGCCAGAGACGTTCGATCAGTTGCTGCATTTCAATGCGGGTCAGCGCGTCAAGTGCGCCGAGCGGTTCGTCGAGCAACAGCAGCCGCGGCTGATGAATCAGCGCCCGAGCCAGCGCAACACGCTGCTTCTGCCCGCCGGACAACGCGGCTGGCCATTCGTTGGCGCGATCGGCCAGGCCAACCGACTCCAACGCGTCCAGTGCTTGTGGCCGCCAGTTGCCCTTGAGCCCTAGGCCAACGTTGTCGATAACTTTTTCCACGGCAGCAGACGCGCTTCCTGGAACATCAAGCGGGTGTCTTCCAGCGCAGCGCTCAAAGGCGCCGAACCCGCCAGCAAGTCGCCGCCAGTCGGTTGATCGAGGCCGGCGAGCAAGCGCAGCAAAGTGCTTTTGCCGCAGCCACTGCGCCCGACTACGGCGACGAATTGCCCCGCCGGAATGTGCAGATCGATGTCGCGCAGCACTTGCCGTGCGCCGAAGGTTTTCTGCAGGTTGCGCACTGCCAGCGGAATCCCGCGCAGCAGGCGTGGAGGTTGTTGAGCGGTCATGCCGCACCTCCCTTGGCAACCTGATAAGCCGGATGCCAGCGTAACCACACACGTTCAAGTCCACGGGCTGCGAGGTCGGCGAGTTTGCCGAGCACCGCGTAAAGCAGGATCGCCAGCACCACCACGTCGGTCTGCAAAAACTCGCGGGCGTTCATCGCCAGATAGCCGATGCCGGAACTGGCCGAAATGGTTTCGGCGACGATCAGCGTCAGCCACATAAAGCCCAGGGCGAAGCGCACACCGACCAGGATCGAAGGCAGTGCGCCCGGCAGGATCACCTGGCGGAACAGGCTGAAACCGGACAAACCGTAACTGCGTGCCATCTCCACCAGCGCCGGATCGACGTAGCGGATGCCGTGATACGTGTTGAGGTAGATCGGGAACAACGTGCCCAACGCCACCAGGAAAATCTTCGCAGACTCATCGATGCCAAACCACAGGATGACCAGAGGAATCAGCGCCAGGTGCGGCACGTTGCGCACCATCTGCACCGAACTGTCGAGCAGGCGCTCGCCCCACTTCGACAGGCCCGTGATGAAACCCAGCACCAGACCGATGCTGCCGCCGATGGTGAAGCCGAGGGCCGCGCGCCAGCCGCTGATCGCCAGGTGCGTCCAGATTTCGCCGCTGCGCACCAGACTGACGCCTGCCTCGATCACCGCCACCGGTGCCGGCAGAATCCGCGTCGACAACCAACCGGCGGACACGGACAACTGCCACACCGCCAGCAACAACACCGGCAACGCCCAGGGCGCAAGGCTGTGGATGATTTTCTTCATGGCGCGCCTCAGCTCTGCGACGCGGCTTTGGGAAGAATGTCGTTGGCGACCATCTCGCCGAACGGGCTGACGTAACCGGCGCTTTTCGGCAGTTCCGGACGCTCGATGTCGAGGTGCGGGAACAACAGTTCAGCGACGCGATACGACTCTTCGAGGTGTGGATAACCGGAGAAGATGAAGGTGTCGATGCCCAGGTCTGCGTATTCCTTCACGCGAGCCGCCACGGTTGGACCATCGCCCACCAGTGCCGTGCCGGCACCGCCGCGCACCAGGCCAACACCGGCCCACAGATTAGGACTGACTTCGAGGTTATCGCGGCTGCCACCGTGCAGTGCCGCCATGCGCTGCTGGCCAACCGAATCAAAGCGCGCCAGCGAGGCTTGAGCACGAGCGATGGTCTCGTCGTCCAGATGCGAGATCAGCCGATCTGCGGCTTGCCACGCTTCGGCGTTGGTTTCGCGGACGATCACATGCAGACGAATGCCGAAGCGTACGGTGCGGCCGAGCTTGGCGGCTTTGGCGCGAACCTGTGCAATCTTCTCGGCAACCGCTGCAGGCGGCTCGCCCCAGGTCAGGACCATTTCCACTTGTTCGGCGGCCAAGTCCTGCGCCGCTTCTGACGAGCCGCCGAAGTACAGCGGCGGACGCGGTTGCTGGATTGGCGGATAGAGCAATTTGGCGCCCTTCACGCTGATGTGCTGGCCGTCGTAGTCAACGGTTTCGCCTTCCAGCACACGACGCCAGATACGCGTGAATTCCACCGAGGCCTGATAGCGCTCTTCGTGGCTGAGAAACAGTCCGTCGCCGGCCAATTCTTCCGGGTCACCGCCAGTCACCAGATTGAACAGCGCACGACCACCGGACAGGCGATCCAGCGTCGCGGCCTGGCGCGCTGCTACTGTCGGGGAAATGATCCCGGGGCGCAGGGCAACCAGAAACTTCAGGCGCTGGGTCACCGGGATCAGCGACGCCGCCACCAGCCACGAGTCTTCGCAGGAGCGGCCGGTAGGAATCAGCACGCCACCGAAGCCCAGACGATCCGCCGCTTGCGCGACCTGTTGCAGATAACCGTGGTCGACGGCGCGAGCGCCTTCGGCGGTGCCAAGGTAATGGCCGTCACCGTGGGTAGGCAGGAACCAGAAGATATTGAGGCTCATGGAGTGGTCTCCTTGGGGATTCGAATTACTGGGCTTGGGTGGCCGAGCTTTGGGCCACAGCGGCCGGTGGTGTCCAGATCACATCCTTGATGCTCAGCGGCTTGGGAATCAGCTTGAGCTGGAAGAACGTGTCAGCGATTTTCTGTTGCGCGGCGACCACTTCCGGGGTCAGGAACAGCGCGCCGTAGCCCTGGCGTTTCACCGACGTCAGGGTGATGTCTGCCGGCAGGCCGAGCAGTGGCGCGACCTGTTCGGTGACCTCTTGAGGGTTGGCTTTCGACCACTCGCCGACGGCGCGCACTTCCTCGACGAGGGCCTTGATCACCTCGGGATTTTTCTGTGCGTAAGGCTTGGTCGCGAGATAGAACTGGTGGTTGTCGACGATGCCTTTACCGTCGCGCAGGGTGTGCGCTTGCAGTTGTTTCTCGGCGGCGGCCTGGTACGGATCCCAGATAACCCAGGCGTCGACGCTGCCACGCTCGAACGCGGCGCGGGCATCGGCCGGCGGCAGGAAGACGGTTTGAATGTCGGTGTATTTGAGGCCGGCGTCTTCCAGTGCACGTACCAGCAGGTAGTGAACGTTGGAGCCTTTGTTCAGCACGACTTTCTTGCCTTTGAGATCAGCCACCGATTTGATCGGCGAGTCTTTCGGCACGAGGATCGCTTCGCTGTTCGGCGCCGGCGGCTCGTAGGCGACGTAGAGCAAATCAGCGCCAGCAGCCTGGGCAAACACGGGAGGGGTTTCGCCGGTCACGCCGAAATCGATCGAACCGACGTTGAGGCCTTCGAGCAATTGCGGGCCGCCGGGGAATTCAGTCCATTGCACGTCGACGCCTTGGGCGGCCAGACGTTTTTCCAGGGTGCCCTTGGCTTTGAGCAGCACCAGCGTGCCGTATTTCTGATAACCGATCCGCAATGTCTCGGCTTGAGCTTGAGTGATGGCGCCGAAGGTGACAGCCGCAGCAAACAGAGCGACCAGACCACGACGCAAAAATACAGTGCGCATAGCGCTCTCCTTTTTGCTGTTGGGTTTTGGCTGCACCTGCTTGCCCGTTGGCGGGCGAGTAAGGTGGAGTGAAGCAAATTCAGGGTAGATTGAGTGCGGGCTCAAATGCTCCAGCGAGCACTCAGCAAACGTTCATTCAACAGGTTCGGATCGATTGGTTTCGGCCGTCGCGCCATGGCGATAAGAAACAGCTCCAGTGACTCACCGAGTCGTTGTTCCAGCTCAGGCGCCAACTGCGCCTGGGCGCTGCCCTCGCCGTAAGCGATCTGACTGTCCACGGCGAAAATCCCGTGCAACATTTCCTGGGCTTTGAGCGCCGACAGCACCGGTTTGAGCGCGTAATCCACCGCCAGCATGTGCGCGATACTGCCGCCGGTAGCCATGGGTAAAACCACTTTGTGGTCCAACGCACGCTCGGGCAGCAGGTCCAGCACGGTTTTCAGTGCACCGGAGAACGAGGCCTTGTAAACCGGCGTAGCGATCAGCAGGCCGTCAGCGTTTTCAATCTGTTGCAGCAGGTCGATCACCTTGGGGCTATCGAAGCGTGCATGCAGCAAGTCTTCGGCCGGGAAGTCCCGTACCTGGTAACTCACCACTTCCACACCTTGCTCGCGCAACCAGCGCTGAGCGTGGTCCAGCAGCACTCCGGAACGGGAGCGTTGGCTAGGACTGCCACCGATTGAGACAACCAGCATTCAGGAATTCCTTAAGCTATTTTGGCAATTCGCAGTGTGCGATCTCGCTTTGATGGAGTGACCTTAACAGCTGATTGTTATATCTATAAATCATATTTATTCATTTGGTTATTCGATTAAGAGATATAAAGAGACTGGATGTCCAGGCGAAAAAAAGGCCGTCTAAACGGCCTGAAATCCCCTGCTTTGTGGTGTGTTCGAAAAGATCGCAGCCTTCGGCAGCTCCTGCAGGACCCGCCTATCCGTGTAGGAGCTGCCGGAGGCAGCGATCTTTGATTTTCAACGATTGGGTTGCGGCGTCAGGCGCAGGTATGGCTTCACGGCGCGATAGCCCTTCGGAAAGCGCTTCTTGATCTCTTCCTCGTCCTTGAGCGACGGCACGATCACCACCTCGTCACCGTCCTGCCAGTTGGCCGGCGTGGCCACTTTGTAGTTATCGGTGAGTTGCAGCGAATCGATCACTCGCAAAATCTCGTGGAAGTTGCGTCCGGTGCTCGCTGGATAAGTAATGGTCAGGCGAATCTTCTTGTTCGGGTCGATCACGAACAGCGAACGCACGGTCAGCGTGTCGTTGGCATTGGGGTGGATCAGATCGTACAGATCCGAGACCTTGCGATCGGCATCCGCCAGGATCGGGAAGTTGACGAGGGTGTTCTGGGTTTCGTTGATGTCTTCGATCCATTTGTGGTGCGAGTCCACCGGGTCGACCGACAGCGCGATGGCTTTGACGCCGCGCTTGCTGAACTCGTCCTTGAGCTTGGCGGTGAAGCCCAGTTCGGTGGTGCACACCGGGGTGAAGTCCGCCGGGTGAGAGAACAGCACGCCCCAGCTATCGCCCAGCCACTCGTGAAAACGAATCTTGCCGGCGCTGGAATCCTGTTCGAAGTCGGGGGCGATGTCGCCGAGTCTGAGGCTCATGGTGCTGCTCCTGATGAGTTGTTGGAGACCTCAACTGTAGCTTGGGATTTGGCATCATGAAAAAGAATAAATATCGATTCGTTTAGAATTAGAATGCATATAAAAAGCCAGTTAAAAAACACAAAAAACCCCGCCCGGCAGGGTGCCAGGCAGGGCGTTTTTACTTCAGTAACGCGAGCGCTATTACAACAGCGGGATCGAATAGCTGAGGATCAGGCGGTTTTCGTCCTGCGAACGGGTGTTAGGCAGGTCGGTGCGCCAGGTAGCATTTTTCCACATGAAGCCTACGTTTTTCAGCGGGCCTTCCGGTACCACGTAAGCGAGGGTGAAGTCGCGTTCCCACTCGGAGGCACCCGAGGCAGCTTGTTGGCCGTTGGTGCCCACGGTGTCGATATCGTCACCTCTGAGGTACACAGCACCAGCAGTCAGACCAGGCACGCCGACTTTAGCGAAGTCATAGGAGTAGCGTACTTGCCAGGTTTTCTCGCCAGCACGGCCGAATTTCTGGATCTGCATGTCGGTGATGGTGTAGTTCGACGAACCGTCGCCCTGGTTCAGCCAAGGGAAGTCGCTACTGCCGTTGCTGACCTGATAGCCACCGCCGAAGGTGTGCCCTGCAACGGTGTAAAGGAACAGACCGCTGTACAGGTTGTTGGAGACTTCACCGCGACCATTACGCAAGCCTGTGTAGTTGCCCGAACTGTAGTAGTTCGAATCTGTGCCGTTTTTTCCGTCATCAGAGCTATTGAAGTAACGCAGGTCAGACTTCAATACACCTGGGCCGATTGCCCAGTTGTGAACCAGACCCAGGAAGTGCTGCTTGTAGAAGTCTTCCAGGTTGCCGTAGTAGTACTGGGCAGTCAGGTCTTTGGTGATCTTGTAGTCACCACCGGCGTAGATGAACTTGTTGCTGTTGGCGACGCGAGCGTTGGCACCGCCGATCGACAGCTGCTCTTCGTTGCTCGAGTTACGACCTTTCACGTGCTCGACTTGACCACCGACCAGAGTCAGGTCCTTGATCTCGCCGGAAGTGATCTGGCCACCCTGCCAGGTTTGTGGCAGCAGACGACCGTCGTTGGTGACGATGACCGGGTTCTTCGGCTGCAGAGTACCCAGCTTCAGTTCGGTCTGGGAGATCTTGGCTTTGGCAGTCAGGCCCAGGCTCGAGAAGTTATCAACAGCTTCGCCGTTGGACTTGCTCGGGAACACAGTGCCGCCGTAGGAAGTCGAGGTAGCACCGTTGGTGCCGCCGCCCGAATCCAGCTTGACGCCCAGCAGGCCGATCGCGTCGATACCGAAGCCGACGGTGCCTTGGGTGTAACCGGAGATGAAGCGCAGATCGAAGCCTTGGCCCCATTCTTCGTTTTTATTGGCGCCGGTACCGTCACGGTTATCGGTGTTGATGTAGAAGTTGCGCAGGCCCAGGGTGGCCTTGCTGTCTTCGATGAAACCGGCGGCGCCTGCCTGCTGCGCCAAAACCCCTACGGCCACAGCCAGGGCCAAAGTGGACTTGTTCATTGTTTCGCTCCTATCGTCTCTAATTTTTTTCGGTCCAGAGTCGAATGCTCTGGATCCTGAAATGCGCGGTGACCGCAAACCACGGTTCATCGCGTGATGCGTCTACCCCGGGCGTCTGACCAAGGGGAATGGGGCCCGCATGGTAAACGGATAAAAAATAATTTCATTCTTTTAATGCCATTCAGGAATAAGGGAATGGCATTTATGCGTGTCAGGCCACCGGTATCGGCCCCAGAGGAACGCACTTTAGGGCTTCGCGCTAAAAGCTAAAAAGAATAATAAATTACATACTAAGACCCAATTTGAATATAAGAAATAATCCAAAAAAAGCCCCGCCAGCTGGCAGGGCTTTTTCCGTGTTGGGTGTTACAGGAAGCTATAGGTGTAGTTGAAAATCACGCGGGTCTGGTCTTGGGCGGAGATGTTGGTGTCGCCGCGGTAGGTGCCGTGACGCAGGGTCGTACCGAACCCCTTGAGCGCGCCGGTTTGAATCACGTAGTCCACGCGCAGGTCGCGCTCCCACTCGGTCTGGTCTTTGCCAACGCCGTTGGTGGCCTTGATGTCCTCGCCACGCAGGTAAGCGGCCGAGGCCTTCAGGCCTGGGACGCCCAGGGATGCGAAGTCGAAGGTGTACTGACCGAATGTGGTGTTCTCGCCTGCACGTACGAAGCCGTTGATCATGGCGTCGGTGAACGAGTAGAAGCTCGCACCGCCGGCTCCTTCGTTGCGACCATTGCCGTCGAGCACGTTGCCCTGGTTCAGGTAGACGAAACCACCGTCATCGCTGACACGCTGATGGCCCAGCAAGAATGCGTTCGGACCCAGGGTGTAGGTGAACATGGCGCTCCAGGTCTGGTTATCCACCTCGCCCGGATTCTTCGCATAACCGCCGTTGTTGTTGAAGCGGTAACCCGCATCACCGTTCTTGCCGTCGGAGCTGCTGTCGAAATAGCGCAGGTCAGTCTTGAACGACTGGGTCGCGCTGATCGGGTAGACGTGTACCAGGCCCAGGAAATGCTGCTTGTAGTAGTCTTCCAGATTGGCGTAGTAGTACTGCAGCATCAGGTCTTTGGTGACCTTCCAGTCAGCACCACCGTAACGGAATTTGTTGCTTTCTTCAGTGCCACCAGCGACTGCCAGACCGGTGGTGTTCGACGACGCTCGACCCGCGGCGTGCTCGAGCTGGCCGGCGTTGAACGTGACGTTGTCGATTTCCTTCGAGGTGATGGTGCCGCCTTCGAAGGTCTGTGGCAGCAGGCGGCTGTCGTTCGCGATCAGTACCGGCATGCTCGGTTGCAAGGCACCACCGAGGTGGGCTTCGGTTTTCGAGATGCGTGCCTTGACGTTACCCGCTACCCGGCTCCATGGATCGGATGCCGAGCCGTCAGTGTCACTTGGGAAGAACGAGTTGTTGTCCGGGTGATGACCGCGACCACCGTCCAGATGAATGCCGACCAGCGCCTGGGCATCAAAGCCGAAGCCGACTGTGCCTTGGGTGAAGCCCGACAGGTAATCGAACTTGAGGCCCTGAGCAGTTTCGCGCTGATCGTTGGCGGCGCCTTCGCGAGTGTCGGCGTTGTAATACATGGTGCGAGAACTGACGGAAGCCTTGCTGTCTTCAATGAATCCGGCGGCGCCTGCCTGCTGCGCCATTACCCCTACGGCCACGGCCAAGGCCAAGGTGGACTTGTTCATTTTTAAGCTCCTCTCGTTTCTAATTTTTGTATTCCTGGCCCTGGGTCAAATGCCCGGGATCCTAGGATTTGCGATTAGCGCCAGACCGTGACCTGCAAGTCAATCGTAACCGTATGTGACTACGACCATGGTCTAATCCCCGGTGAATCCAGCGTCGGCAGATAAATCCGTTTTGCATAAATCCAATACGAAGCATCCGATGTTTTTTAATAGCCTTTAGGAACTGAACGCAGCGCGCGGTCCGTTGAACGCAAGCCTATAAGCTAATTCCCAAAAGATATTTATTAGCCGTTTTTTAGATCGATTAGATTTAACGGAAATCCGCATTTCCTCTCATCGAAGACCTGGCCATGACAATCAAGCGCGCACTATCCATCCCAATTGTTACAGTTTGTGTATCGGCTTTAATTTCTTTTAACGCCGTCGCCGCCAACCTGACCGTGGGATATCAGACCGGGATTGATCCGAGCAAGGTGCCGCAGGCCGACGGCCTGTATGAGAAAACCATTGGCCAGAAAATCGATTGGCGCCGCTTCAACAGCGGGCCAGAGGTGGTCACGGCCATTGCTTCCGGGGATGTGCAGATCGGGAATCTGGGCTCCAGCCCGCTGGCCGCCGCGGCTTCGCGGAACCTGCCAATCGTTGCCTTCATCGTTTCGGCGCAGATCAATGCCGCCGAGGCGCTGGTAGTCCGTAACGGGAGCGGGATCAATAAACCGGAAGATCTGATCGGCAAGACCATCGCCACGCCCTTCGTTTCCACCTCTCATTACAGCCTGCTCGGCGCACTGAAGCATTGGGGCCTGGACACCTCGAAAGTCAAAGTGGTGAACCTGCAACCCGCGGAAATCGCCGCTGCGTGGAAGCGCGGTGATATTGATGGGGCATTTGTCTGGTCGCCGGCTCTGGGCGAAATCCGCAAGACCGGCAAGACCCTCACGGACGCTGCGCAGGTCGGTCAGTGGGGTGCGCCCACCTTTGAAGTCTGGGTCGCCCGTAAAGACTTCGCCGAGAAGCATCCTGACGTTGTAGCCAAATTTGCCAAGGTCACTCTAGACGCGTTTGCCGATTACGCCAGCCATAAAGACAGCTGGACGGCAGACTCCGAGCCGGTGCAGAAAATCGCCAAATTGACCGGTGCCAATGCCGCCGACGTGCCGGAATTGCTCGCAGGCTCAGCGTTCCCGGATGCCAAGGCACAGCAGACCACCGCGCTGCTGGACGGAGGCACGGCGAAGGCGATTGGCGAGACCGCGAAGTTCCTGAAGGAACAGGGCAAAGTCGAGACGGTGCTGCCAGATTATTCGGCGTACGTCAGCTCTAAATACGTGGAATAAACGCAATCCCCGTAGGAGCCTGCGGCAGCTCCTACAGGGGGATTGCGTTACAGGGTTTTTTCGAAGATTTTCGAGTTGCGCTGATAGTTGTACAGCGACGCCCGCGCCGCCGGCATACGCTCGACGCTGCTCGGCTCGAATCCACGTTCGCGGAACCAGTGCGCAGTGCGGGTGGTGAGGACGAATAGCGTTTTCAAGCCCTGCGCGCGGGCGCGGGTCTCGATGCGTTCCAGCAGTTCATCACCGCGACCACCATGGCGATACTCCGGATTCACCGCCAGGCACGCCAGCTCACCGGCATCCGAATCGGCAATCTGATACAGCGCCGCACAGGCGATGATCATGCCTTCGCGCTCGACCACGCTGAACTGCTCGATCTCGCGCTCCAGCACTTCGCGCGAACGCCGTACCAGAATCCCCTGCTCTTCCAGCGGGCTGATCAAGTCGAGCAAGCCGCCGACATCTTCAATCGCCGCCTCGCGCACCAGTTCGAATTGCTCTTGTGCCACCAGCGTACCGCCACCGTCACGGGTGAACAGCTCGGTCAGCAGCGCACCGTCTTCGGCATAACTGACAATATGACTGCGTGCTACACCGCCACGGCAGGCCTCGGCGGCGGCATCGAGCAGTTCGCCCTGATAATTGCTGCCCAGGCGAAGCAGGTGCGCCGGCACCTGTTGCGGACGCAACTCACGCACCAGTTTGCCGTTCTCGTCGATCAGACCGAGGTCGGCGCCGAACAGCAGCAGCTTGTCGGCACCCAGGTCGATAGCGGCGCGGGTGGCGACGTCTTCGCAAGCGAGGTTGAAGATTTCCCCGGTCGGCGAGTAGCCCAGCGGCGACAGCAAAACGATCGAACGCTCATCGAGCAGACGATTGATGCCTTTGCGGTCGACCCGGCGTACTTCGCCGGTGTGATGGTAATCAACGCCTTCGAGCACGCCGATCGGCCGCGCGGTGACAAGGTTGCCGCTGGCCACGCGCAGGCGCGAGCCCTGCATCGGCGACGAGGCCATGTCCATCGACAGCCGCGCTTCAATGGCGATACGCAATTGGCCGACCGCGTCGATCACACACTCCAGCGTTGCCGCATCGGTGATGCGCATGCCGTGATGGTAATGCGGGGTCAGGCCGCGAGCGGCGAGGCGCGCTTCGATTTGTGGACGGGAACCGTGCACCAGCACCAGGCGCACGCCCAGGCTGTGCAGCAAGACGAGGTCGTGGACGATGTTGCCGAAATTCGGATGCTCCACGCCGTCGCCGGGCAGCATGACGACGAAGGTGCAATCGCGGTGGGCATTGATGTAAGGGGACGCGTGACGAAGCCAATTAACGTATTCGGGCATGAACCTGGGCCTGTAATAAATAGCAGCCGAAAAAAGGGCGAAACGAAAAACGCACAGCGGGCTGATGGTTATCGTCGGAACTGTAACTGCGCTTCCACCTCGCGGCTACCGGATTAACAGCACCCATTGCGACGTTGCCACGACTTGTTTACGTCTTTGATGTTCTGCAGCAGATCAAAGATCA
>NZ_JAEKEG010000018.1 GCF_016651255.1 Pseudomonas sp. TH10 | reverse complement strand
CAGAGCCATCTTCAGGCGGCGAGGACGGTCCTCAAGGCGACCCTCGCGGTCAGCCTCAGTCCACATGCCAATGAAAAGGAGGCGTGTTGCAAAGTCGAGCTCGGCCAGGTGCTCGTTCGAGAAGAACCCCGGCTTGATATTTCTGGATCTGGCCATCATGCGGCCCCTTGAGTGCTTTGTCGTGAGTGAACAGGCCATCCCACGTCTTCTTCATTGGAAGCTCGCCAGCGAGGTACAGGTCGTACAGGCGAATGGCGCCCTTCTTGAGCAGCACAGGCGTGAACGATACGAATGGCTCTTTGCCGTGAGGAATGACTTCGTGCTGATGCTCAGTCATGTACTTGTCGCGGGCGTACGAGGCCACGCGGAAACGCAGGCCGGACTTGCTCTCGTTGAACAGCCAGTTGCGACCCTCCAGGAATTTGCCAACCTGCATGACGTTGACCCCATTGAGGCCCTTGCAGAACTGGGTATGGGTCATCCCCTCCTTGAACAGGTTCTCCATGGAGTGGATCTTGGTCGCTTGCTGACGGTTCTCTATGCGTAGTACTGATGTCTGCTCGATCTGGTCGGCATAAAGGCGCAGCGCTTCTGCGTATGAGGGCATGGACAATGGCTGGGAAACCTTCGCTTCCAACTCCGTCCAGCGTCGGATAACTGCCCGGCGCATCTTGGCGCTGTAGCCCGTCAGAAGAGTGTCGGTCAGCTCTTTATCAAGCAGGTACTCGGTCTGCTCACGGTTCATGCTGTCCAGGTAGATGTGAGCAAAAGTGCTCGCATCTTCTTCGAGCTCAGCGGCCATAGCCTGGATGTCACGCTTCACATCCGGATGGCGTTTTCCGGTGAGCTCGGCGATCTCTCGCGATGACATGGTGGTGCGCGACACGTTTTCGCGATTCACAAAACGTGTCGCGAAATTACCTGGGGTATTGCTCGTTTGGTTTGGATGGTGCA
The DNA here is from genome assembly GCF_016651255.1 of Pseudomonas sp. TH10. Lineage (GTDB taxonomy): Bacteria > Pseudomonadota > Gammaproteobacteria > Pseudomonadales > Pseudomonadaceae > Aquipseudomonas. Next base: position 28,406 of record NZ_JAEKEG010000018.1, on the reverse strand, counting down.
TTATTCGCTCCAGAACGTTGTTGCAAGCGCTGTAAAAAGAACCGACCTGATCCGTCGGTTTTTGTGCCTGCGATTTGGGGGATGGGTATTTCATTGACAGTTCCTCAATAGTCCCTAAGGGGCTAATCAGCCCTTCTCCCTAGCGACCTGACCTTGCCCCTGCTTGGGGGTGGTCTAGACATTCGGTCTAATTCCTTGTTGATGATTCTTGCTGCCAGCTCTTCCGGTGTTACGCCTGCTTGCCTGGCTAAAAACTCCAGATTGCTGACTCCTTCCCATTCGAGCTGGACATCCAGCTGTTTTGTTTCAGGCACAGGGCCTCCTCGGCAACTTCAGGCCACATCAGTCTTTGCGTTAAGCTCTTCCATCATTTGGTTCAGTCCGCGCTCAAGGATTTCCCGAGCAAGAACGGCTTTCTGTGTGCGCTGGTATCTCGCCATGGCGGTAAGCAGATCGTCGGCCACCTCGTCGAGGCGCACCTTTGTCGGCTTGTCGTGCATGTGGCTTGGGTCGTAGTGCATGTGTTGCTCCTAGTGGCTGATGAATTTGGTTAAGCGGCAGTTCTTTTTGCGGACTGAACCGGGAATGGACGTAGCTCTTCGGCGGTGTACTTGCCGTCTCCATGCTCGATTACATAGACGTCCCGACCGACCCGGAGAGCCTTATTCAAGGCGCCCTTGAGTCATTCCAAGCAGCACCGCTGTCTTGGTCTGCCCGTTTTTTTCCGCGAATTGGGATAGCGGGATTCGGCTCATGGCCACTCCTCCGTGGTTCATGTGCCAATTATTGCCTTGGGAATTGAAATAAATCAATGCCTGAGGAATTTGTTTGCCAATACCTCCGGAAATACACTCGCCCGCCATGAGCAATGAGAAGAGAAAGCTTGAGCCGTGGGAGCTGGCCGAATGCGCAGCCCTGAAAGACCTGATAAAGCAGGAGAACGCGTCTCGTCCTAAGGAAAGGCGAGTGACTCAAGAAGCAGCGGGGGCCGCCTTAGGAATGAACCAGGCGTCATTTAGCAATTATCTAAACGGGCGCCTGGCTTTAAATAAGGATGTCGCTGTGGGGGTGCACAAGCTTTTTGGGATTCCCGCCGAGCGCTACAGCAAGCGACTTGCACAGGAGATTGCTGAAGTCGCCAAGGCCTATGGCGAGAGCGATTATCAAAAGAATGATCTTTATGCAAAAGCAAGCGCCGGACACCGGACTGCGGTAGATGAAATGGCAAGCAGGATGCTGGGCATGAGCGAGGAACAGGCGCTTAAGCTTAAGCAGGCAATGGACCTATTGATGCCCACTAATGAACAACATAAAAACTGATTACCCCCGCTTCTGGGCGAAGGAATCCATCCTTTCTCCCTCGATGATCTCAAGACTTTGACTGTGGACAGATTTCCAAAATCTGTAAGACGCACCAGGCTTTTCGGTGCTTTGCGGGTATACTTGGAAATGCTGGAGAGCACTGGCTTCAAAGGCTACGCTTGGATTGATGGGTCTTTCATGTGCGACAAAGGCGAGCCCCAAGATATCGACATCGTGCTTGTCTATGACTCTAAAACCATTGACGATGTTTCCGAGGCGGCGCGGCCGGTCTTGAACGGATTGTTTGATAATCGGACGATCAAAGCGCGTTTTCAGCTTGATGTCTGGCCAGTCCGAAGCGAAGACGCTCAAGGCCTGAGTTACTGGACTAAAACTTTTGGCACTCAGCGCGACGAGTGCACTCCAAAGGGCTTAGCAGCTCTGAGCATCAATTGATGAACGAACAGGCAAACCGAATTGACTGGCTGGAGCGACAACTCTCCCAGGTCAATCAGTTTATTGAGCGAGACAAAGCTCTTCTCCAGGAATCTCCTGGGAAGTACTCGCTTCAGCTTGCCCTGAAATCTTGGAGCACTCACCACGAAGAGCTTGTCCAAGAGCTTCGTCAAGCCAAATGCGCGCTTCAGCATGAGGTTGTTGAATTGCGCCTGCTTGGTATGCGCATGGACGGCAGTATCCCGCTCAAACTTCTTTCTCGCCTAGCTGATCAATTCAACAGCGCTATCGCACATGCCGCTTACCATCTACGTCACGGTATAGGCCCGGCGCGCGGCCTGCTGGACGCGATGTCTCGAGAAATAGATCTGCGTCTTTCCGGTCTCTCCTTTGGGTCCACCAGGCTAATGTTTGCCGGCAACATAGCCCCGGACACAACCGGTGAGTCGCCTATGGAAGGAGCGCTTGAGCAGATCTTCGATGTGCTGAGTTCCCCATCGCCAGAAGCTATCAGAGACTTAGTTACGGTGATCGGCGTGCCAGCCACAAAGGCTCTTAGTGAAATGCTTGGGACACTCGAAAAGCAAAATATAGGCGCCGAGCTTACGTGGCCCGCTCCAAATTCCAAGGTGTACCACTGGGGCGGCTCTCTGGATGCGGTGCGGAATGCCCACTCCAAGCTTTCGGTGTTTGAGCACATGAAACCCGAGTCAGTAACCCTGTCAGGCACGGTTACTGATCTGAAGGAAAGCGGAGCTGTATACATCCGAAGCGGATCGAGCAAATACAAGATCACCTACAACAAGCAGCAGTATCAGCATATTCAGCAATACAGCCTCGGCATGAAGGTCGGCTTCAAAGCCATGAAGTACGTTCGGAGAGATCCCCTCACTGATACCGAGTACGCGACATACAAGCTGATTACTGACTAGCGCTTGTCCACGCAACTCCAATACCCGCACTGATGCGGGTTTTTTTATGCCCGCACAAAATATTATTGCCTGAGGCATTGACGCTAATAAATTCCTCAGGCAATAATTCACCCATCGCAGCGACACAGTCCCTGCGAAGGGCCTCTGAAGAGCCCGCCGCTCTTTACACAATCTGACGTGACCCAACGACGTACCGGCCAACCCGGTGGTGAGAAAGCTAAACCGTCGTCCATGCAGCCTCTGGACAGCTGCCGTACTCACTCATGTGAGTACGCGAAACCACGCAAGCCAGCCGGGAAGAACACCGAACACGAAATGTGTGACCCGGCCAGAGATATGAATCGGGCGATGCGCGTGGTGGAGACAACAGATTTCACTGGCTGGCCTTGGCGACAGGGCCAGACGGGAAATCAACAGGATGGAAATCGACATGAACGAGACAAGCAAAACTCCAGCAACAGAGCCAGATCTGCGTAAGTACAAATAACAACCAGCGCCACGGCAGCCTGCCGATAACTGCCCGATCACCTGGTCCTCCCCAGCACCAGGCCGCATCGGAGTGTGATCCTGAGTACCGCCAGCCAGCGCGAGAGCAACGGCTGACAAACGTCATGCAGATCACACCCCGATGCGGAAGACTTCTGCACCGCGCAATGCGGCCCCCTGCATCGATTAAAGCGCAACACGGTGAGCCTTATGCACGTTAAGGCTCGCTGCTGTTGATGTTATCCACCGACACCACTCGCATGCGACTTCCCGCGGCGCCCTCCGGTAGCTGGCCGTGCGGCGAGGTCGCAGCCGAGTTTTGTTGGATCAACCACAAATTGGAGGTCGGCATGGCCCGCACCTATGAGTATTGGATGGTCAAGGATGGCGAGGACGTCTCCATCAACCTGACCGTTGTGTCGTTCTCTGGCTCGAAAGGAACCTTCAGCTCTCAGGCGGCCGACCCGGATGAGTACTACGGCGGCTGCGAAATCGAGTGGAAAGCAGAGGAAGACACCAGCCATATGACCGAAGGCGAGATCGCATCGATGGAGGAATGGCTTGTAAACGAGCATTCCGAGTATCTGGCCGACCAAGACTACTTCGACTGACCAGCCACTCCGGAGGCGACCATGGCAACCAGCTATGCAGACAGTTCGCAGGCCCGAGAGTGGGATAGGCGTTACGACGCCTGGGGCCGCGAGAAGAAATCGCAGGTTCAAGAGTTCCACGACTACGAGGCCGACGCCGCAAAGCGCGCCATGCTTCTGGATGAGAAGCGCGTGCGTGACCTGGCTGAACGCAAGGCCAGCGCAAAGCGGATAGCCGCGGCTGTCGAGCAGATTGGTGACTTCTTTGGCTACAACGAGGTGAGGCCGTGATCGAGCAAGAGAGAAATCACGAATTAGCTGTTGGCTGGATCGAGGGTGAGCTGGAGAACCTAATCAACGACCTGGGCAAGCCCAATGCCAGCTCGGCGGCGCGATCGAGCGTAACCCTTGCTTTCATGCTGCGCGCCATCGACGAAGGTGAGCACCGCCACTACGCCTCGCGCATCGACAAGATCTACGCCAATTACAACGAATCACTGCGTAATGGAGCTACAGCATGACGACTCGCCTTGTGAAGACGCTGATCGACGAACAGGTCGCCGAACTACCGGACCACCTGTCTGTGCCCAGCGACAGAGTGCTGATGGTGTTCAAGGGTGCGAGCTGGGCTGATGCGCTTCACTCCGCTGAGCTGGCCAGCATCGAAAACCCTCTCGCCTGGTCAAGAAGGGCCTGCCTCTGCGGTGAGTGGACCGTGACCTATGAGGTCCGGGCGTGACAGCCAGTCAGCGCAGAAGGCGCCACCTTTACTGGCGCGGATCGTTCTCCGCAATAACGCTTTTCACCCTCCTGATGCTGCTCGGCGCGCTCGCCGGCTCGATAACCCAATAACGAAATGTAAGCGCCCTGCCCGCCCGGCTGGCGCGGGAGTATTTGCATGTCCGCTACTACCGAACTGGCCACGGTGCCGCCGAAGGAAACCGCGCTGGCTGTCTACAGCTCCGCGAGCGGGCTTGACCCTTGGCTGACCCAGATCCGCGCCGAGGTCGACAATTTTCTGCAGGTGCTGCCGGACCTGGCTACCGACAAAGGTCGCAAGGCGTTCGCCTCGATGGCGCACAAAATCGCCAAGTCCAAAACTGCGCTGGATGCAGTTGGTAAAGAGTTGAGCGCCCAGCAGAAGGAAGTCCCGAAGCGGATCGATGCCGAGCGCAAACGGGTGTGGGACAAGCTGGAATTGTGGCAGAAGGAAGTGCGCAAGCCGCTGGATGACTGGCAGGAGGCGGAAGACAGGCGGGTTGACCTGATCAAGGCCGACATCGAGAAGATCAGCGACATGGCGATGCAGTTGGATGGTGTCACCTCCGAAGACTTGGAGGATCGCATCAAGCGGGTCGAGGCCGTCGCAATCGCTGACAAGTGGGCAGAGTTCCAAGTGGACGCTGCCCTGGCCAAGGAGAAGGCGCTGACCGCTCTGTACACGGCGCTGACAAATCGCAAACTGTACGAGGCGGATCAGGCCGAACTGGCGCAGCGCCGGGCAGACGACGAAGCCCGCGCCCAGCGTGAGCATGAGGAGAGGATTCGTCAGGAGGCGGCAGAGCGAGCCACCAGGGAGGCCGAAGAGAGAGCCCAGGCAGATCGCGAGGCTGAGGCCAAGCGCATCCGTGAGGAGCAGGAAGCAGCGGCTAAGCGCGAAAACGACCTGAAGCTGCAGGCTGCTGATGCAGAGCGCCGAGCTGAGCAGGCTAAGCGCGAACAGCTTGAAAGCGGAGCAGCGTGCCGAGCGTGCTGCAGAGGAAGGGCGAAAGGCTGAAGAAGACCGCCAGAAGGCTGAAGCCGACGAAATCATTCGCCAGCAGGCCCTGAGAGCAGCAGACAACGTGCACAAAGGAAAGGTGATGCGCGCCGCAAAGGAGGCCCTCATCGGCATGAACATCAGCGAGGAACTGGCTAAGGCCATCGTCCTGAAGATCGCTCGCGGCGAAGTGCCGAACATCACGATCAATTTCTGAGGAATCCCCGTGAACTCTCCCCGCATGGCCGCCCAGCTCGACTGGATGCAGGTCGGCGCGTTCTCGCCTGAGAAATTCACCGGCGAACAGCGCAAAGAGTACGAAGACGAAGCTCGCCGCATTGAGCGGCAATGGGACAACCAACCAATCTGAGGTAACTCGCAATGTTCAAGAAAGCCGAACGCAAGCAGGCCAAGCTACGGCTGGCACTTGCCGGGCCATCCGGATCAGGCAAGACCTACTCCGCCCTGCTGCTCGCCACTGGCCTTGGCGGCCGGATCGCGGTCATCGACACCGAGCATGGCAGCGCATCCCTGTACGCCGACATCGCCGAATTCGACGCGATGGAGCTGCACGCGCCCTACTCGCCCGAGCGATACATCGAGGCAATCGTGGCCGCCGAGCAGGCCGGCTACGACACGCTGATCATCGATAGCTACTCGCATGAGTGGACAGGCTCCGGCGGGTGCCTGGAGTCGAATGAGGCCGTCGCCCACCAGAAATTCCGGGGCAACACCTGGGCAGCCTGGAACGAGACCACGCCGCGCCATCGGAAACTGACGGACAAGATCCTGACCAGTTCGCTGCACATCATCTGCACCATGCGCAGCAAGACAGAGACGGTCCAGGGCGAGGGCAAGAAGATCCTCAAGCTCGGCATGAAGTCCGAGCAGCGCGACGGCACTGACTACGAATTCACGGTGGTGCTGGACCTGACCCACGACGGCCACACGGCCATGGCCAGCAAGGACCGGACGAAGCTGTTCGACCAGCCTGAGCTGATCAGTGTGGAAACTGGAAAACGTCTGCTGGCCTGGCTCAACTCCGGCATCAGCCCGGAAGCCCGCGCCAGAGAGCTGCTGGTAGACGCGCTGGCAGACATTGCCACCGCCACGGATATGGCCTCACTTCACTCAGCCTTCAATGCCGCCAAGACGATCGCTCATGGCTTCGACGAACTGATCCCGCAAGTGGTTTCGGCGAAGGACAAGCGCAAGGCTGAACTCGACCCAGAGAGGAAAACTGCATGATCAGCTTGGAACTCAGCAGCATCCAGCAGAAGGACGTCGACCGCGCCTGGCTCGCCCGAGCCATAGCCGGCTACGTCGCCCAGGGCAAGGTCATCGACGTTGTCGAGACCAGTCGCAGCCTGTTCAACTCCACTCCGTTCAATACCGGGATCATCCCACCCTCCTCTGGCTCTGAGCCTTCGCCGGCGAAACGCAACTTGTCGGTGAAGATCCAGAAGTCGGCCAAGTCGAAAGCCTTCGAGGCGGATATCGCCGAGAAGATGAAAGCGTATTTCGACAAGGGCATGGTCGCGGCAGCGAAGGACCTGCACATCAGCACCCGGCGGGCGTCACACATTGCCGCTATGTACGGCATCAAGTTTGCCAGCCGGGTGTCTGCTGCGGCAAAGCTCGAGGACCTGGCCTTTGTGCCGAAGATTCGCGATCTGATTCTTGAGGGCCTAACCCAGGACCAAATGTGCGCCAAGTTGGGTATCGGCCGCACGACACTGAAGCGGATCGCCGGCCAGAACGGACTGAGGTTCCGCAGCAAAGAAAATCATGCGAGGGACCTGGTCCTGGTCGATCGCATCAAGGCCATTCGGGATGTCGGCTGCACCCGGGCGGCCTGCGCCAGGAAGCTGGAGATCAACCCGAAGGTTCTGCTGCGGCTGATCGCCGAACATGAAATCGACTTCCCCGTTCGCGGGGACTTGTTGGAGGCCGCATGAGCAAGGTTCGCAAGCAGAACAACCTGCGGGCCCGGGTCGAACGGTCGTGCCGCTCACTGGTGCGCGCCAATCACGTCGCAGTGGTCAACATCGATCCCAGCGGCCGGCAGGGGATGATCAATTACAAGTCGCTGAAGAACATTGCGCCCGGGAAGATCGGCCAGGCCGTCTGCGAGATCACCCACCGGTGGACGATATTCCTCAGCGCCATCTGCATTGATCAGACCGGCAACCGGTACCTGAAGTCGGTGGAAGTCGCGCCGGACGGCATGTACCTGTCGGACCACCTCGAAGAAGTGATCGAGCATTGCTACCGGGAGATCCGCGACAGCGCGAACCCGCAGCACATGGTCGCCTCAGGCTGGATCGCCATTCCCGACGTCGTGTCGCTGGATGAGCGACAGGCCTACCGCATCTTCGCCGCCGTTGGTGCCTGGAATCAGCTCAAGGTGGCAGCGTGAGACGTGTTCGAGTTCAACAACGCATTCGACAAGCCTGGATCGGGATGCCGGCCAGCGGAATAGAAGAGGTAAACCATGGCAGCCGCGCAGAAAGAACGATCAGCAAAGACTGCGGCGAGGCGAAAGACTCGCGGCGAGGAAGAAATCAGGCTGCACTGCATGGCCGGAACACGCCAAGCACTCGCTGAGCTGATGGCCTGGAGCGGCATCGAGGAACAGGGCGAGGCCATCACGCTGATGATTCACCGGCTACATGAGTTAGGGCCTCAAAAGTGCCTGCCGATGCTTGATCCGCCGCGACACGAATACGTGATACCTGAAAACGTGTCGGCAAAATTGACCCTGGCGTATCAGCGCGAAGCCCTGCGCATCTGTAACGACGAATAACAGGAGTATCCGGATGAAACAACTTTACGAAGTGACTCTGAAATACACCGCGCTGGTCCTTGCCGAAGATAGCCATGACGCCGAGCGTGTGGCGCGCGAAGAGGAGCGAGAAATAACCGGGGACGACAGCGCCCAGATAGAAGCCGGCGTCTCGTTCCGCTCCTCGTCGAGCTTTACGCCTGGGCAGCGCTTGAGCAGCAAGCTTGGGATTCCGAGTGCTGCCCATACGGCGGAGACAAGAGCGTCGGTAGATACCTGGCTGAGATAGAGCAGGCAGATGCCACCGAGGCCGCCACAGCCAAGTGCCTGAATACGAAAGACATGTTTACCGCTGACGAGCCTGAACGCCCACCATCATTCCAGTTGCTTGCAGCCCGCAAGAATGCCAATGCTGGCGATGATTGGCAGTGGGCCAGAATGGAATGGATCGGAAATGATGAGGCCGGTGGCTGCCTGATCGAGGGAGGCGTACCCAACATCGATCATAAAGGCCGGGCTCGCTGGACCGGCGTTGCGCTGGAAAAGGTTTTTGTCACAGCAGCACAGGAGCGCATGCAGCGCGAGCTGTACCGGCAGCAGACTGGAAAGTGCGATCACTGCGCCGGATCAGCCCAGCAGCATGCTGGCTGGAGTCACGACGCAGGCAACAAATACGCACCATGCAAGCCATGTGGCGCGACCGGCAAACCCGGGCACGAACTGAGCATCAACAAAGCCTAATATTTAGGCTTCCAGCTCGGCATACCCGACGCCTTTAGTGCCTCCTCGCACTTATCCCAGTATTGGAATAGAGCCGCTCTGGCGTCCTCCTCGGTAGCGTAATCACCAGACGGAGTGGCCAGGCCACGAGCCTCATCATCTACCTGGAAGCTGTACACGGATTCGTGGACATCGCGCAGTACTCTTCCTCGGGTTTGCTTTCCTGTGTTGCTAAAGCCCTCAGCCGAAAACTCTGCAACCACCTCGGCAATCTTCACCATCTGTTTCTCCTTGATCCGGCTCCATGCCGGGCCGAACACAAATACTCCACTTAAATGAATCGCGCCAGCTGCAGTCACACAGGCATGATCTTGTACTCATGTTGATGCCACGAGCTTTCCATAATCGAATCCACAAATTCTTTGAAGGCGAACTCGAACTCGAGAGACATGCCTCGATCAGAAGACGTACCTTCGATATATGAAAACTTGGTGAGTGCGCTCAACACCATACCCATGACTGGCAAGGCCTGCCTGAAGTTTTCCATTGAAATCTCTGATCGGACATGGCCGCCAAGATAAATTTGGAGCTTGTCAGCTTTGAGGAACGTGTAATGCATATGGCCTGATAGTGAGGCGAAGTCTCCAACCCAGGTCGCAACTTCCCGCCTACTTGGTTGAATTGGATTACAAGTTATATCTGCAAGTCTTTTGAAAGATTTCTGCCAAGAAACAACTTCGGGATGACCGACCTCACTGAATCCGAGGGATGGATTCCGATTGTCGGGAAAGATTGCGTCATAAAGTTCGTATCGACGGAAAAACTGGATATTAAGTGAAGACTCAGTCCCGTCCAGCCACTCGTTGAACGACTCGAAATGCATCTTGTGGGTTTGACGTCGTATCGATATCGAAGAGTCGAATGACTGCTTTTGTGCAGCGCTTGCCGCACTCCAGGCGGCGAACGCTGCGAAAGCAGTTGCAACGGCAGAGATGATTGCAAACAGGTCGACGATCTTGAAACCGTCAGATTTTCCTCCTGAAAAAGCATAAGCGAATAGTCCACCAGTTAGAAAAAGACCGACGCAACCGCCCCAAATCACCCTGTCCTTAATCACGATCTTATCCCCCGAGTTGAGTCGCGATTATGCCGAACTGCTGACCCAATCGGGAAATAACCCATCACCCTCCACCGCCCGGGCATGGCCCGGCATAGGACGCCCCATGCCTACAGCAATCGATTTGTTCGCCGGACTCGGCGGATGGTCAACCGGTGCCCGCAATGCCGGCGTCGACGTTCTCTGGGCCGCCAACCACTGGCCTGTTGCGGTCGAGTGGCACAGCGCCAACCACCCGGAAGCGATCCACATCTGCCAGGACCTGCACCAGGCTGACTGGTCGAAGGTTCCGGCACACGACATCATGCTGGCCTCGCCCTGCTGCCAGGGACATTCGAAAGCCCGCGGCAAAGCGTCAGGCAACGCACAGCACGATGCATCGCGGTCCACAGCCTGGGCCGTTGTGTCTGCGGCGGAATTCCACCGGCCTGAAGTGGTGCTGGTCGAGAATGTTGAAGAGTTCACGGCCTGGGCCTTGTACCCGGCATGGTCACAGGGCAATGGCGGCGCTCGGCTACATGATCGCGCCCCATGTCGTTGATTGTGCCGACCTCGGAGTACCTCAGCACCGGGTGCGTCTCTTTCTGGTCTGCACTCGAAGCAAGGCCCCGCTGAATCTGCAACTGCATCAACGCACGGCATGTGCCGGCCTCATCCTTCATCGACTTCAACGCTGGCAAGTGGAGCAAAGTTGTGAAGCCTGGCCGCGCCGAGTCGACGCTGCTTCGTGTGAAGAATGGCCGGGAGCGTTTCGGAGATCGCTTCATCATGCCGTATTACGGATCTGGCTCGGGCCTGACAGGGCGATGCCTGGAGCGGCCGATTGGGACCATCACCACCCTTGACCGCTGGGCCCTGGTACGCGGCGATGAGATGCGGATGCTCTCGGCGAATGAAGCCCTTGCAGCCATGTCGTTTCCGGCGGACACCAAGCGCCCGGACAACCATAGGCAAACCATGCACATGGCTGGCAACGCGGTGCCGCCGCTGGCCGGTCAACGCATTATTGAAGCGTTATTCAAAGCCGCTTAGCTTCCAAAAACTACTTCCTGCCAGCGCGCATGTAGGCGCGCATCCATAAAAGTGTGGCAGCGACTAGAAATAACGGCCAAACAATCGGCGCCATCTCTTCAGAGTCAAAGATGTCGGGCAAAAATCGACGACCTTTGTCGACAAAACCAGCCAGAAGAATCAGACCGAGGATGGTTGCCGATACCCATCCGACTATCCCAAGTGTTTTCTCTACAAGAGTCTTTTGCCCTGCATTCATAGTGCGACGCCCTCGATTCAGGTGATGTCGCGATGATAGTTCACCCTTCACGATACCGCCTCTCGAGATCCCCCCTATGCCCACAGAAAACAAACAGGCCGATCCGTTCCAGCGCGAAGATCGTTACATCGTCATCAAGCGCACCGATATGGAACAGGCGCCGCCCGATCTGCGCATGAGCTTTTCTGGTCAGTGCCGGAAGCTGCATGAAGCCATGCTGACAAATGGCGCACCTGCCCGCTTCTTTGTTGTCGTAGAGCACGACTGGCCCGAATACCACCTGGTATGGGCGATGCTTGAGCACCGAATGGCCGGCAAGCCAGTACCAGACTTCAATGCCTGGCGCCGCGCAGATGAACTTCAGCAATTTCTGAACGCGGCGGATCAGCGGATTGATGAGCTGACAGCGGCCGGTGCTGATCGCTCGCCAAAGGACTACGCCATTGAGCATGCGGAGTACATGGCGAAGTCAGCCGATCATGTGTTGTCCGAATTCCAGGCCTACGGCTTGGCTCTGATGGCGGTAGACGAAGGTGGCGATGACGGAGAAGGAGAGCTATTCGAAGCGATCGACTCCGCGCGTCAGGACCTGCAGGAAGCCTTGGTAGATCTGCGCAGCATGGTGTTCGAGTTCCGCAAACGCGCTAATCGCACCACCCCTCTGTAACTCCCTCCCCTTCAAAGTCAGCCGCTATAGCGGCAAAGGAATCCGCATGTTCGAAGAACTCAAAAAAGAGGTCGAAAAGCTTTCAATCGGCAGCCCCGCCGTAAGTCTTATCGAGCCGGCAAAAGTCATTCGAGACGAAAACGTATGTTCCAGCACCCCGACATGCCCGACTTTGACGAGGGTGACGGCGACAAGTGCAAAGCATGGATTGCTAAGCAGGGTCTGACCGTGGCCAGGGTAAGCCTCGAATCCGCAGAGCCCGCAATTGCGACCGCTACTTCGAATCACACGACCCGAATTGCAGCTACTGGGAGCCTGAGCGGCCAGAAGGCGAAGGCTGGTTCTGCCTTGCGATACACGACACTGACGATGGCCCGGTCTGCTGGTGGGCGCGCGGCGAGGTAACGCCATGATCATCCCCGCCCTCGCCTGCATGGCCTGGCTCATCTACTCGGGGCCACGGTGATGAATGCCCAAGTCCTCGACCCCTGCAGCGCCAGCCGCATGATGTGGTTCGACAAAGGAGATCAGCGCGCTCTGTTCGGCGACATCCGCGACGAAGAGCATGTGTTGTGTGATGGCCGGGTCCTGAAGGTGAAGCCCGACGTCATCATGGATTTCCGGAACCTGCCCTTCCCCGACGCGAGCTTCAACATGGTGGTATTCGATCCGCCCCACCTGGTGCGCGCAGGCCGTGAAAGCTGGCTTCGACTGAAATACGGAATCCTCACCGACGACTGGCGCGACGATCTCCGAAAGGGTTTACCGAGTGCTTCCGGGTACTGCGGCCGGGCCAGTTCCTGATATTCAAATGGAACGAGACGCAGGTTCGAGTGAGCGAAATCCTGGCGCTGACCGACGAGCAGCCGCTGTTTGGCCACAAGTCCGGCAAGCGCGAGAAAACGCACTGGATCACGTTCATGAAGCGGTGAATCACCCACCCCTCTTCTACCTCCCAGCCTGCCGGTGAGCGGCGTTAAGGAAACTGACTATCAACCCACCGCTCAGCCGCGGCCATTGCATCATCCAACGCTGTCGGATAATCAGGCCATGGTCCTAACAGCTCGGCTGCGACATCACCCAACCCATCGATTGGTGCCGGTTCGATGATCTTCGCAGAAGCAGGCGCTTTATCGTTTGGCCGGCTCCAGTCGAACTTCAGAAAAATAATATGGCCTCGGTACTTGTGGGCTATCGGCACATCCAGATTGTGTGACACGCGTCCTCCGAAGACGTATCGAAATGAGCATTCATTTTTACACCCATCCTGAAGCCTGAGGAATCAAGGCAAAAGGCTACTAATCCATTCCCCTATAAGCCTGCCAGTGAATGGCTGGCGAGGACTTCGCATGCCTGCAAAACCAAAGGTCCAGCGATTCACGGCAAACGCCACGGGCACTGATTGGGTGGTCGGCGACATACATGGCCATTTCAGCAAGCTCCAATTGGCGCTCAGCAGGATCAACTTCAACCCGGAAACTGACAGGCTATTCAGCGTGGGTGACCTGGTTGATCGAGGACCGGAATCAGTCGAGTCCTTCATCTGGCTCAACAAGCCATGGTTTCACCCGGTCCAGGGCAACCATGAAGACATGGCGATCAATCACGCGCGCAACGCCAGATCAGACGGCGGGATGTACCTGCAAAACGGCGGTGCATGGTTCCTCGCCCTAAATTGGGACGAGCAACAAAACTATGCGGCGATGTTTGCCGATCTGCCAGTCGCTATTGAGGTCGAGACAGCCGACGGCATCGTCGGAATAGTGCACGCCGATTGTCCATATCAAAGCTGGACCGAATTCACATGGGCGCTAGTCAATGGCGGCCCAGCGGAGTCGGATCATCTTCAATCCATGGCTCAGTGGTCGCGAAAGCGAATAACCGACGGTGATCAGTCTCAGGTTGCCGGCGTGCGCGCAGTCGTCGTTGGTCATACCCCGCTCAGACAGCCAGCAACTTTGGGCAACGTCTTCTACATCGACACCGCTGCCTGGATGGACGGTCAATTCACGCTGCTGAAGCTCTCGACACTCGAATGCTTCCCTCCTGCAAACCCAGAACTCAGTCACGACTGGGACTAACCACCTTCTGCCGCCACGCGCGGCATGGAGCACTTATGTCTGCAGAACTGGCGCAGGCGCCCTCCCGGCCCCGGCGCGAAAGCATCCTCCCCCGCTTCATCCGTGCCGGCGCTGCGCCCATCTACCTGGGCATGTGCCGCGCTGAATTCGATAAAACCGTGCGCCCCTATGTCAGCGAGTTTCCCATCGGTGAGCGCGGTGTCGGCTTCGACCGGCAGGAGCTGGATGACTGGGCAACGGCGTACGTCGAGGCCAAAGCAATTGATAAAAAACGCGCCCCGGAGCAACAATTGCCCCGCAGCGAGCGCCTGAAAGGAGATAAATCATGGCGCGAAAATCGATTACCGGCCTCTCCGAGAGGAAAGGCATCTGGCATATCGACAAGAAAATCAACGGAGAACGACTTTACGAAAGCACTGGAACTGGTGACCGGGAAGAAGCGGAACGCTACCTGATCTACCGGCTGGAGCAAATTCGGCAGCAGAAGGTGTACGGCGTAAAGAAAGTGCGGATCTGGCGGGAGGCGGCAACTCGCTTCCTGCTGGAGTTCAAGGATCAGCCTTCAATCAAGCTTTCGGCGCACCACCTTTCCCAGCTGGATCCGTTCATAGGCGACATGCCGCTGACCCACATTGATGACCAGGCCCTGGTGCCGTTCATCAAGGACAGGTTGGCGACCAAGAAGCTTGAAGGCGGCAAGGTGAAAAAAGGCGTCAGTAACAGGACGGTGAATATCTCGATCGAGCGTGTGGTTCGAGTTTTGTCGTTGTGTGCCAGGAAGTGGCGAGATGATGAGCGAAGGCCATGGCTGGATAGCGTGCCGATGCTCACGAAGCTGGAAGAGAAGAAGTCGAGCCGCAAGCCGTACCCGATGTCATGGCCGGAGCAGTCGATTCTTTTGGAGAGTTGCCGGCGCACCTGCAGACGATGGCGCTGTTCAAAGTGAACACCGGCACGCGGGAGCAGGAGGTCTGCAAGTTGCGCTGGGATTGGGAGATTTCGGTACCGGAACTCGGTACCAGCGTCTTTCTGATACCTGCGGACTTCGGCGGGCGTCACGAACGGTCAGGAGTGAAAAACGGTGACGAGCGACTGGTCGTGCTCAACAGCGTGGCCAGGTCGATCATCGAGCAGCAGCGGGGCCTGAGCAAGGAATGGGTTTTCCCTTACAACGGCACCGCGATGCATCGAATGAATGACTCAGCCTGGAAGAAGGCACGGGTGAGAGCGGCGAAACTCTGGCAGGAGGAAAACCTTCGCCCCGCTCACCCAGGTTATGCATCCATAAGGATTCACGACCTCAAACACACATTTGGCCGGCGGTTACGCGCAGCAGGCGTTACCGAGGAAGACCGCAAGGCACTTCTGGGCCACAAGAACGGCAGCATCACCAGTCACTACTCGGGCGCTGAGCTCGGGCATTTGATCGAAGCTGCGAACATGGTATCAGCAACCGATTCGCGTGGACCGGTCCTGACAATCTTGAAGAGGAGGCAGGCGTGAAAAATCTAGAAGTCACGCAAAAGTCACGCACATGAAAAAGCCCAACTCGCGAAAGTTGGGCTAAGTCATTGAATTATATGGTCGGGACGGAGTGATTCGAACACTCGACCCCTAGCACCCCATGCTAGTGCGCTACCGGACTGCGCTACGCCCCGACTGGTCTTGCAACTCGCTCTTCATCTCGAAGAGCGCTCAAGAATATAGCGCAAGCTTTTGAAAACTGGAAGTATTCAAACGCCGCTTTTTATTTCTTGAGAACAACCAGAACGTCTTCCAATTCGGCAATCATCTGCCGAATCATCTGCTTGTACTGGGTAGTGTCGTCTTTGGCTTCATCGCCGGACAGACGCAAACGTGCGCCGCCGATGGTGAAACCTTGATCGTAAAGCAGCGCGCGGATCTGCCGGATCATCAGCACGTCCTGGCGCTGATAATACCGGCGGTTTCCGCGGCGTTTGACGGGGTTGAGTTGAGGAAACTCCTGCTCCCAGTAGCGCAGCACGTGTGGCTTTACGGCACACAGCTCGCTGACTTCACCAATGGTGAAGTAGCGTTTGCCCGGGATGACGGGTAGTTCGTCGTTATGACTTGGTTCCAGCATAAGCCTCAACTCGGGCCTTCAACTTCTGCCCTGGACGAAAGGTGACCACACGGCGAGCCGTGATCGGGATTTCTTCCCCCGTTTTCGGGTTGCGGCCAGGCCGCTGGCGTTTGTCCCGAAGGTCGAAATTGCCGAAACCGGACAATTTGACCTGCTCGTTGTCTTCAAGAGCGTGCCTGATTTCCTCGAAAAACAGTTCTACCAATTCCTTGGCTTCCCGCTTGTTCAGGCCCAGCTCTTCATACAGACGTTCCGCCATCTCAGCTTTCGTCAAAGCCCCCATACGTCACTTCCTTAACGTGGCGTTCAACCTTTGTTCGAGC
Source organism: Pseudomonas sp. TH10 (assembly GCF_016651255.1). GTDB lineage: Bacteria > Pseudomonadota > Gammaproteobacteria > Pseudomonadales > Pseudomonadaceae > Aquipseudomonas. Next base: position 11,814 of record NZ_JAEKEG010000018.1, on the reverse strand, counting down.
GAGGTGAGGATATTTTGCGTCGTCGAATTCACCTCATCGTCATTAAGAGTGCGCGATGGATGCTGCCAGGTCAAGCCAACTGCGAGGCTTTTTCTATCAGGATCAATGCCTTTACCCTGATACACGTCAAACAGCCTGAGATCTGTGAGCCATTCGCCTGCATTTTCACGGATTACGTCCAGTACAGCCGAGGCCGCGACGTCTTTGTGTGCAATTAATGCAAGGTCACGACGCACTTCAGGAAAGCGCGACAACTCGTGGAATTTCGGCATTTTACCGAGTGCCACTTCAGCCAGAACCAGCTCGAAAACGAAGACTGGACGGTCCAGACCCAGAGCTTTCGACAATTCAGGGTGAATGGCACCGATGAAGCCGACTTCACGCCCTTCCCGCTCGATGCGCGCGGTTTGACCCGGGTGCAACGCCGGGTGTTTGCCCGGTGTGAAAGTGAAGGAATCCAGTGCACCGGCAAAACCCAATACTGCTTCCACATCAGCTTTGACGTCGAAGAAATCGACGGTGTCGCGACCCTGTGCCCAGCCTTCCGGCAGACGGCTACCGCAGACCACGCCGGACAGCATTGGCTCCTGCTTCAGACCTTCGAGCTGACCGACGAAACGCAGACCGCTTTCGAACAGACGTACGCGATCCTGCTGACGATTGAGGTTGTGTTGCAGCGCTTTGACCAGACCCGGCCACAGCGACGAACGCATGGCCGCCATGTCATTGGAGATCGGATTGGCCAGCAACAGCGGCTCGACGCCCGGGTTGAACAGTTCGAACTGACGCGGATCGATGAAGCTGTAAGTGATCGCTTCCTGATAACCACGAGCCACCAGCAGACGGCGCAGTTCCGGCAGGTCGCTACGCGCTTCAGCCTTGGCTTGTGGCGCCAGGCGGGCTTGCGGGTAGCGGACCGGCAGGCGGTTGTAGCCGTACAGGCGAGCCAGTTCTTCGATCAGGTCGACTTCCAGGCTGATGTCGAAGCGATGGCTCGGCACTTCTACGCGCCACTGCCCTGCCCCGTCGGCGGAAATTTTCAGGCCCAGGCCGTTGAGCAGGCGCTCGACTTCGGCCGGTTCCATTTCCATGCCGAGCATTTGAGCGATGCGCTGGGCACGCAGAGTGATCGGCGCGATCGACGGCAGATGTTGCTCGCTGACGGTCTCGATAATCGGGCCGGCTTCGCCGCCAGTGATTTCCAACAGCAGGCCGGTGGCGCGCTCCATGGCTTCACGGGCCAGTTGCCAATCGACGCCACGCTCGTAGCGGTGCGAGGCATCAGTGTGCAGGCCATAGGAACGAGCCTTGCCAGCGACAGCGATCTGGTCGAAGAACGCGGACTCAAGGAACACGTCGCGAGTGGTCGCGGAAACACCGCTGTGCTCGCCACCCATCACACCGGCAATCGCCAGTGCGCGAGCGTGGTCGGCAATCACCAGCGTATCGCTACGCAGGCTGACTTCCTGACCGTCGAGCAGTACCAGCTTCTCACCCTCTTCTGCCATGCGCACACGAATGCCGCCATTGATTTCGGCGAGATCGAAAGCGTGCAGTGGCTGACCCAGTTCAAGCATCACGTAGTTGGTGATGTCGACGGCAGCATCAATGCTACGCACATCAGCGCGACGCAGACGCTCAACCATCCACAGCGGCGTCGGCTTGGACAGGTCAACGTTACGGATGACACGCCCCAGGTAACGCGGGCACGCGGCTGGCGCCAGCACTTCTACCGAGCGCACTTCGTCGTGCACGGCAGGAATGCTCATCACCACCGGACGGGTGACCTGGGCGGCGTACAGCGCACCGACTTCACGGGCCAGGCCGGCCAGCGATAGGCAGTCGCCACGGTTCGGGGTCAGGTCGACCTCGATGCTGGCATCTTCCAGATCCAGGTAAACGCGGAAATCCTCGCCCACCGGCGCATCGGCCGGCAGCTCCATCAGACCGTCGCTGCCTTCACCGACCTGCAGCTCGGCTTGCGAGCAGAGCATGCCGTTGGACTCGACACCGCGCAGCTTGGCTTTCTTGATCTTGAAGTCGCCTGGCAGCTCAGCACCAATCATCGCGAACGGAATCTTCAGGCCCGGACGCACGTTTGGCGCACCGCACACGACCTGGAAGGTTTCCGCGCCATTGCTGACTTGGCAAACACGCAATTTATCAGCGTCAGGGTGTTGCTCGGTGCTCAGCACCTCGCCCACGACGACGCCACTGAATACGCCGGCGGCCAGCGCGACGCTATCGACCTCAAGACCGGCCATCGACAGACGAGCAACCAGCTCGTCGCGATTTACCTGCGGGCTAACCCAGCCACGCAGCCATTGTTCACTGAATTTCATCCTGCTCTCCTAAGAATTCGTTACGACTAGCGAAATTGCGCGAGGAACCGCAAGTCGTTGTCGAAGAACAGACGCAAGTCATTCACGCCGTAACGGAGCATGGCCAGACGCTCGACGCCCATGCCGAAAGCGAAGCCGGAGAATTCTTCCGGATCAATGCCGGACATGCGCAGCACGTTCGGGTGAACCATGCCGCAGCCCATCACTTCCAGCCAGCCGGTCTGCTTGCAGACGCGGCAGCCTTTACCGCTGCACATCACGCATTCCATATCGACTTCAGCGGATGGCTCGGTGAACGGGAAGTACGAAGGACGGAAGCGTACGGCCAGTTCCTTCTCGAAGAACACCCGCAGGAATTCTTCGATGGTGCCTTTGAGATCGGCAAAATTGATGTCGCGATCAACCAGCAGGCCTTCGACCTGATGGAACATCGGCGAGTGAGTGATATCGGAGTCGCTGCGGTAGACACGGCCTGGGCAGACGATGCGGATCGGCGGCTGTTTCGATTCCATGGTGCGGACCTGTACCGGCGAGGTATGGGTGCGCAGCAACATGTTGGCATTGAAATAGAAGGTGTCATGCATCGACCGGGCCGGGTGATGACCTGGGATGTTGAGCGCTTCAAAGTTGTGATAGTCGTCTTCGACCTCAGGGCCTTCGGCAATGCCGTAGCCGATGTGGGTGAAGAACTGTTCGATTCGTTCCAGAGTACGCGTAACCGGATGCAGACCACCCGAGGTCTGGCCGCGGCCAGGCAGGGTCACGTCAATGGACTCGGCAGACAGTTTGGCGGCCAGGTCGGCCTCTTCAAACAGTGCCATGCGCGCATTGAGAACGCCTGTAACACGTTCCTTGGCAACGTTGATCAGGGCGCCGACTTGCGGACGCTCTTCTGCCGGCAAATTCCCCAGGGTCTTCATCACCTGAGTCAATTCACCCTTTTTGCCAAGGTATTGAACCCGGATTTGCTCCAGGGCATTGATATCTTCAGCGCTTTGCACAGCCTCTAGTGCTTGAGAGACCAGCGCATCCAGGTTTTCCATGTACAGACTCCAGATACAAAATAGGGGAAGAGCTTGAAGGCTCTTCCCCTATTTAAGACGTTTACCACCTGGCCCCACGGAAGTGGGGCCGGGTGATTGTCGGGGGTACTTAAGCCAAGGTGGCTTTAGCTTTCTCGACAATCGCAGCAAACACCGCTTTTTCGTTCACTGCCAGATCAGCCAGAACCTTACGGTCGATCTCGATGGACGCTTTTTTCAGGCCAGCGATGAAACGGCTGTAGGACAGACCGTTAACACGAGCACCAGCATTGATACGAGCGATCCACAGAGCGCGGAACTGACGTTTTTTCTGACGACGGTCACGGTAGGCGTATTGGCCTGCCTTGATTACCGCTTGCTTGGCAACACGGAATACGCGGGAGCGTGCGCCGTAGTAGCCTTTAGCAAGTTTCAGAATTTTTTTGTGACGCTTACGGGCAATGACGCCACGCTTTACACGAGCCATGAGTTACTTCCTCTATTCTTGACTAAAATTAACGAAGGCGCAGCATGCGCTCGACTTTTGCCACGTCAGACGGATGCAGCAAGCTGCTACCGCGCAGTTGACGCTTACGCTTGGTCGACATTTTAGTCAGGATGTGGCTCTTGAAAGCGTGCTTGTGCTTGATACCGTTAGCAGTTTTCAGAAACCGCTTAGCAGCACCACTTTTGGTTTTCATTTTTGGCATGTTCGGATACTCCGCATTCAGTTGATAAACATAATCAGAAGGCCTGCCGTGCCCTGTTGATTACTTCTTCTTTTTCGGGGCGATGACCATGATCAGCTGGCGTCCTTCCATCTTAGGATGCTGTTCGACCGAACCGTACTCGAGCAGGTCACCTTCAACCCGCTTGAGGAGTTCCATCCCCAGCTCCTGGTGGGCCATCTCACGGCCGCGGAATCGCAAGGATACCTTGGCCCTGTCCCCATCACTCAGGAAACGTACCAGGTTGCGCAGTTTTACCTGGTAATCCCCTTCCTCCGTCCCTGGACGAAACTTGATTTCTTTAACCTGAATCTGCTTCTGGTTTTTCTTGGCTGCGGCAACCTGCTTCTTCTTTTCGAAGATCGATTTGCCGTAGTCCATCAGTTTGCAAACAGGGGGTACTGCATCGGCGGAAATTTCCACCAAATCCAGTTTGGCCTCTTCAGCCTTAAGAAGCGCGTCTTCAATTGACACAATCCCAAGCTGTTCACCTTCAGCCCCAATTAACCGAACCTCGCGTGCCGAGATATTCTCGTTGATCGGGGCTTTCGGTGCAGCTCGTTTATCTTGTCTCATTTCACGCTTAATAATAATTACTCCGAATCTGGGCGACCACGCCGGGAAACCGCTTGCGCGAGAAACTCAGCGAACTGGGCGACGGGCATCGAGCCCAGGTCAGCACCTTCACGAGTACGCACAGCGACAGTCTGCATCTCGACTTCCTTATCTCCGATTACCAAGAGATAGGGAACCTTGAGCAAAGTATGCTCACGGATTTTAAAGCCGATCTTTTCATTTCTCAAGTCGGACTTGGCACGAAATCCGCTTTCGTTGAGAGTTTTTTCTACTTCTGCAACAAAATCTGCCTGTTTATCAGTGATATTCATGATCACCGCCTGGGTTGGCGCCAGCCAGGCAGGGAACGCACCTTCGTAGTGCTCGATCAGAATCCCGACGAAACGCTCGAAGGAACCGAGGATCGCGCGGTGCAACATCACTGGGTGTTTGCGGCTGTTGTCTTCGGAGACGTATTCAGCGCCCAAACGGACAGGCAGGTTAAAATCGAGCTGCAAGGTACCACATTGCCAGACACGGCCAAGGCAATCTTTCAGCGAGAATTCGATTTTCGGACCGTAGAACGCGCCCTCACCCGGCTGCAGATCGTACGGCAGGCCCGCAGAATCAAGGGCTGCAGCCAATGCAGCTTCTGCGCGATCCCACAGTTCGTCAGAACCGACGCGTTTTTCCGGACGAGTGGACAGCTTCATCTCGACGTCGGTGAAACCGAAGTCACGATAAACGTCCATGGTCAGCTTGATGAACGCGGCGGATTCAGCCTGCATCTGCTCTTCGGTGCAGAAGATGTGGGCGTCATCCTGAGTGAACGCACGTACACGCATGATACCGTGCAGCGCACCCGACGGCTCGTTACGGTGGCAGGCACCGAACTCGGCCAGACGCATCGGCAGCTCGCGGTAGCTCTTCAGGCCTTGGTTGAACACCTGCACGTGGCAAGGGCAGTTCATCGGCTTGATGGCGTAATCGCGGTTTTCCGACTGCGTGGTGAACATGTTGTCGGCGTAGTTGGCCCAGTGCCCGGATTTCTCCCACAGGCTGCGGTCAACGACTTGCGGAGTCTTGATCTCAAGATAGCCGTTGTCGCGCTGAATCTTGCGCATGTACTGCTCGAGCACCTGGTACAGAGTCCAGCCGTTCGGGTGCCAGAACACCATACCCGGGGATTCTTCCTGGGTGTGGAACAGGCCGAGACGCTTGCCGATCTTGCGGTGATCGCGCTTTTCAGCTTCTTCGATGCGCTGGATGTAAGCCGCCAGTTGCTTCTTGTCTGCCCAGGCGGTGCCGTAAACGCGCTGCAATTGCTCGTTCTTGGCATCGCCGCGCCAGTAAGCGCCCGACAGTTTGGTCAGCTTGAAGGATTTCAGGAAGCGAGTGTTCGGCACGTGCGGGCCGCGGCACATGTCGACGTATTCTTCGTGATAGTACAGACCCATGGCCTGTTCGTTCGGCATGTCCTCGACCAGGCGCAGCTTGTAGTCTTCGCCGCGGGACTTGAACACTTCGATCACTTCGGCGCGCGGAGTGACTTTCTTGATGACGTCGTAATCTTTTTCGATCAGCTGCTGCATGCGCTGTTCGATGGCGGCCATATCGTCCGGGGTGAAAGGACGCTCGAAGGCGATGTCGTAATAGAAGCCTTCGTCGATGACCGGCCCGATGACCATTTTAGCGGTCGGGTACAGTTGCTTGACTGCGTGGCCAACGAGGTGGGCGCAAGAGTGGCGAATGATCTCCAGCCCCTCTTCATCCTTTGGCGTGATGATTTGCAGCGTGGAATCGCTGCTGATGATGTCGCTGGCGTCGACCAGCTGGCCATTGACCTTGCCGGCCAGGGTGGCTTTGGCCAGGCCAGCACCAATGGATGCGGCGACCTCGGCTACGGAAACCGGGTGATCGAATGAACGTTGACTGCCGTCGGGAAGAGTAATAGTTGGCATGGCGCCTCCTCTCCTAGTGGTGACCCCTACCAAAGGTCACGTGGGTTGGGATGAGCCAGTACAAGATCCGATCCAGGCCATTCAATGACGAACGCCTGCCTTACAGCGGCAGGAGCCTTGCGGCCAACCGGAAAACCGAACCAGAGTGACTGGGATTCAAATCGAAATATTCGCACGCTGACCGCTACCGGGGCTGAAGGCCATCCGGAGCCTGAGAACGCTTGAGCCCGGCATGCTAGCACAGATGAGCGGTCGTCGACGCCATGCAGCGCGCCGCTCGGGCAAATCAGGGCTTTTTATGCCAGAGTGCTGAACTTGATAGGCCCTGAAGCCCTCAGATAACAAGACATTGACCCACAAGGAGCATCTTCGCATGCGTCTGAATACCTTACTCGCCGCCATCGCCCCCATTGTTCTCCTGCTGCCGCTGAGCGCTCATGCCGATTGGCCGAAGGGCGAACGCGAAAAATATATGGCGCAGTGCACCCAAGCGGCTACTCCGCAGATTGGTGCTGCTGCTGCCAAATCTCATTGCGCTTGTGGCGCTGATGCGATCAAGTCCTATCCGGCCAGCGATATTCAAGCACTGATGGACAACAAGGCCAGTGACGCGCTGAAACAGAAAGCGCTGACCCAGATCGCCTCCTGCAAAGCCGATCCGAAGGCGAAAAAATAAGCCCATCTGAGCTCGTTTTCAGCCTGGACGAGCGCAAAAAAGCCCCTGAAAACCGCCTTTTACTACAAATTTTTCAGGTTTTACAGGTTTTTTTATTGTCTTTACTTTCCGCTCAAAGCCTTTTAAACCGGGGCTTTCAGCGAAAAAAGACCACAAAGAAAACACGACTGATTGGCAAACAGCACGTCCGGGGGGCTACCAAAGCGAACATTTCGACTATGATACTCCGGTGTGCCCAGTTGGCCTGAGCAGCACAGTACTACTGAAAATATATGTTTCTTGGAGATACACCATGTCTAATCGCCAAACCGGCACCGTTAAATGGTTCAACGATGAAAAAGGCTTCGGCTTCATCACTCCTCAAGGTGGCGGTGACGACCTGTTCGTACACTTCAAAGCTATCGAATCCGACGGTTTCAAAAGCCTGAAAGAAGGCCAGACCGTCTCCTTCGTGGCTGAGAAAGGCCAAAAGGGTATGCAAGCTGCACAGGTTCGCCCAGAGTAATTTCTCGGCGCACTAAAAAAACCCCGTCCATGTGACGGGGTTTTTTATGCCTGCAACAAAAGCTGCCAGCAATCAGCCGCAGTTCACGCGGTTGACTACCAGGTTGTTGTCGGTGTTCAGGTTCAAGCGATCAGAGCGGTATTCCAGCGTGATCATGTCGGTCGGCTTGAGGAAGCGTGCATTTTGCGCACCGGCTTTGGCGCGCGCCTGCTCCAGCAGCTCAGGCGAAGCTTTCTTGCCGATGGCGAATTGCGCCGCCGATGCTTCACAGCGACTGTGCCCGGCTTCGGTCGCCACCGGATCCTTTGCCGACTCGCTGGAGGTCGTACTGCAACCGGCCAACAACGTGGCGGCCATAAGTGCACCCAGTGTCGCGAACTTCAAAGGCATGAAGCCTCCTTGTTTTCAATGATTAAGCTGAGATCGTGCGACCGCCATTCAGGCGTTTGGTTTCATGGCAATGCCATCATCCTGCCCCACGATCGGAAAAACGCCGAGTTTGCCTGAGCAATACCCGCCCCTTCATCAATCAATCGTGACTGAATATTAACGACACTCAATAGACGTCGATGTAGTCGTACGGCGGATTCGGCCAATTATCCTTGAGCGCGTTGAAAATCTGCATCACCCAGACCTCATCGCTGGCCGCCACATTACCCACATAGCCCGAGCCCTTGGCCCAGGTTTCCAGTCGAAACAGCAGGTCGCCGATGTCGGTACCGCCGACGACACCTGAGGATATATAGGCAATGCCGGCTTTAGTCACCCGCAACTGGGTGTGCTCATCGTCACTGGCTGAGGCCAGCAAATGGCGAACGGCATCCAGGGTCAAGCCGTCGGGCGTGTTCAAATCAATCTGCACGGGGTGGTCCTTGGACATTGTTCAAAGACCAAGTGTCGCATAGCCCTCCCTCATGCCTAAGTCGGAGTGCCAAACGTCGCGCAAAATGGTTAACTTCGCAAACAGACTTCTACCCATTCACGAGCGCTATTCATGACCACCGTAAGTATCGATGCCGACATCAAGGCCAAGTGGCCGCAGGGCCACAGTTCCTACAGCCCCGGCAGCCCTGAAGAATTGGCAATCATCGGCATAGATCTTCTGGTCAAGGAACTGGGCACAGAAGCGGCCCAGTCGTTCATTACCCAGGTATTTGAAAAGTACCCGGTGAACTGCATGGGCGCCGCGTACACCGGCGGTGAGTAACTCCCGCAGGCTGGCACCTGCGGAAGCGACTCGCTCTTACTTCAAACGCTCCAGACGCTGGGTCAGCAGGTCAAAGAAACCCTGGGCGTCGCCGTTTTCAACCCAGAACGCGTTTTTCGGCTGCTTTCAGGCCGTCGTACCAGTCGACGATGGTCTGGCCGAAGGTCGGGCCTTCGCGGCTGTCGACCACCACATTGACCGCACGACCGCTGAACAACTCGGGCTTGAGCAGGTAGGCGATGACGGTGGCGTCATGCACCGGGCCGCCGGTCATGCCGTAGTGCTCCATGTCGCCCTTTGACGTACTCGTTCAGGATGTCGCCCACCAGCTTGCTGGCATTGTTGTTCAGCGCCGCGATCTGCTTCAGGCGCGATTCGCTGGTGAGGATCTTGTGGGTCACATCCAGCGGCAGATAAGTCAGCTTCACGCCGCTCTTGAGCACCACTTCTGCCGCCTGCGGATCGGCGAACAGGTTGAACTCGGCCACCGGGGTAATGTTGCCACCGTTGAAGTGCGCGCCGCCCATGACCACCACTTCCTTGATGCCCTGGACGATCTCGGGCTCCTGGATCAGTGCCAGCGCCAGGTTGGTCTGCGGGCCGAGCATGGCGATGCGTGATGCTGTGGGGCTTGGCGGCTTTCAGGGTATCGATCAGGTAATTGACCGCATTGCCCTCCGCCAGGCCTTTTTTTGGCTCATGCACGGTGACACCCGACAGGCCTTCCTTGCCATGGATGTTTTCGGCATAGATTGGCGTGCGCATCAGCGGCTTCGGCGCGCCCGCGTAAACCGGCACATCTTCGCGCCCTGCCCACTCGCGAGCCAGACGCGCATTGCGCGACGTCTTGTCGAGGCGCACGTTACCGGCCACGGTCGTCAGCGCACGAATGTTCAGTTCTTCTGGCGAGGCCAGTGCGAACAACAAGGCGACGACATCGTCAGCGCCCGGGTCGGTATCGATGATCAGGTCGATTTTTTCCGCCGCCTGAGCGCCGGTCGCAGTTATCACGGACAAAAGCAGCAGCCCCCGGATGAATTGATGCAGTTTGTGAGCATGGCGTTGCATGGCGCATTCCTTGTGCGTGAGGAACAGTGATGTCGAATGTCTAGAAGGTCACTCCGGCGATCAGCACGATGTTGCAGTACGGCTGGCATTCGCCGGTACGCACAATCGCTCGAGCCTGTCGGCTGAGAACCTTGAATTGCTCATGACTGAGCAGATCGCGACGCCCCAGAGCGCCCTCTTCATTCAATGCGTCGAGCGCAGTCAACGCGGTCGGTTGCTTGTCGAAGATCTCTTTAGCCAGCGCATGGCTTTCCACCTGCATCTCGCTGAGAACAACTTTCAACGTGCTGACGAAATCCGGAATGCCGTGAGTCAGCGCCAGATCGATCAGCTCGACACCCGGCGGCACCGGCAGCCCGGCGTCACCGATGACCACCATGTCGCCGTGGCCCAGAGAGGCAATCAGCCGCGACAGCGCGACGTTGAGCAAAGGAGTCTTTTTCATGCGGGTTTAAAGGCCTGTACGTCGGATAGGGTGGGAATGGACGGTTGTGCGCCGGCGCGAGTGACTGACAGCGCAGCGGCGATCTGTCCGTAACGAATCGCCTCGGCCTCGGTCTTGCCACTGGCCAGTGCAGCGGCGAACCCACCGACAAAGGTATCCCCCGCCGCCGTGGTATCGACAGCCTGTACTTTCGGCGCCGGAAAATGCTCGAAGCCTGTACCGTAGGCAAACAACGACCCCTGAGCTCCCAGGGTAATGATGACTTTGCCCGCGCCCATGGCGATCAACCTGGCGGCAGCTACCTTGGCGGAGTCCAGGAATCCACGGGTACACCGCTCAGGGCCGTGGCCTCGCTCTCATTGGGGATCAGGTAATCGATGTTGGCGTACCAGTCTGCCGGCAGCGGACGACTGGCCGGCGCCGGATTGAGGATCACGGTCTTGCCCAGCTCGCGGGCACGCTTGAGCGCATGACCGACCGATGGCATCGGGTATTTCCAGCTGGCAGATGATCACATCGGCCGCCTGCAGCACAGCATCGAAGCAGCCGATGACAGCCGGGGTCAGCGCACCGTTGGCCCCGGCGACAATCACGATGGCGTTCTGGCTGTTGTCGTCGACTACGATCAACGCCACGCCGCTGGAGTCCTTCGACGGCGCTGCACCGCCTGACAGTCGATCTGCTCGGCCAGCAGTGCGTCGCGCATTGCACCGCCGTAAGCGTCGTTGCCGACACCAGCCGGCCATGGCACCTGGGCGCCCAGCCGGGCGGCGGCGACTGCCTGATTGGCGCCCTTGCCACCGGACACCGTGGCGAACGATTGACCGATCAGGGTTTCACCGCCACGGGGCAGCCGTGGCGCCCGGGTGACCAGGTCCATGTTCAGGCTGCCTATTACCGCTACTTTTGCTGGCATTCGTCACTACTCGTCAATTCTATTTCAGTGATGCGATGGGTTCAGCGGTACTCGGACAGAAGACTCCCGCCAATGGCGCTGTCGATTCTCGCAGGATAATGCTGGGGTCACGATCCGCTGGTCAGTGGCCATGGCCGGGCTGGCGATCCGGCGCAGCAGCACTTCGCGCTGCCATTTCGCCCAGTTGCAGGATCGACGTGGCCGACGGTGGTCAATGCCGGGTACACGTAACGGCTCATCTGGATGTCGTCAAAGCCAATCACCGACAGCTCAGCTCGGCACGCGAATATTGCGCTCGGCAGCGCGCGCCACTGCACGCCAATGCCGATCATGTCGTTGCCGGCGAAGATGGCGCTGGGTGGATTGTTTTCCAGCAACATCGCCGCCGC
>NZ_JAEKEG010000017.1 GCF_016651255.1 Pseudomonas sp. TH10 | reverse complement strand
CGACGAAGTGCAGACCGGCATGGGCCGCAGCGGCAAGCTGTTCGCCTACCAGCATTACGGCGTGACCCCGGACATCCTCACCAGCGCCAAGAGCCTGGGCGGAGGTTTCCCGATCGCGGCAATGCTGACCACCGAAGCATTGGCCAAACATCTGGTCGTCGGTACCCACGGCACCACCTACGGCGGCAACCCGCTGGCCTGTGCGGTCGCCGAAGCGGTGATCGACGTGATCAACACCCCTGAAGTGCTGGCTGGCGTGAACGCCAAGCACGCCAAGTTCAAGGCGCGCCTTGAGCAGATTGGCGAAAAATACGGCCTGTTCACCCAGGTGCGTGGCTTGGGGCTGCTGATCGGCTGCGTGCTGAATGACGCCTGGAAAGGCAAGGCCAAGGACATCTTCAACGCCGCTGAAAAAGAAGGCCTGATGATTCTGCAGGCCGGCCCGGACGTGATCCGTTTCGCCCCGAGCCTGGTGGTGGAAGACGCCGATATCGATGCGGGTCTGGATCGTTTCGAACGCGCTGCTGCAAAACTGACACAAGCCTGATAGACCCTTCGGCGCCTGATGATTCGGGCGCCGATCAAAATTTTGATGCCGGCCCCGCTCTTCTGTAGGAGCAAAGCTTGCTCGCGAAAGGCTCCAGCGACTTCACAGTGGCTGACAAAGCTTCGCGAGCAAGCTTTGCTCCTACAAACGGGTCGGCTTATTTCCCCCAAAAGAATGTAAAGAAAGGAGTGACACCATGCTGGTGATGCGCCCCGCGCAAATGGCTGATCTGGGCGAGGTACAGCGTCTGGCTGCGGACAGCCCGATTGGTGTCACTTCCTTGCCGGATGACGTGGAACGTCTGAGCGACAAGATCGCTGCGAGCGAAGCCTCGTTTGCCGCCGAAGTGAGCTTCAACGGTGAAGAAAGCTATTTCTTCGTCCTCGAAGATTCCGCCACCGGCAAACTGGTCGGCTGCTCGGCCATCGTTGCTTCGGCCGGTTATTCGGAGCCGTTCTACAGCTTCCGCAACGAGACCTTCGTTCACGCCTCCCGCGAGCTGAAGATCCACAACAAGATCCACGTGCTTTCGCAGTGCCACGACCTGACCGGCAACAGCTTGCTGACCAGTTTCTACGTGCAGCGCGAGCTGGTGGGTTCGCCGTGGTCCGAGCTCAACTCCCGTGGTCGTCTGCTGTTCGTTGCCAGCCACCCGGAGCGTTTCGCTGATTCGGTGGTGACCGAGATCGTCGGTTACAGCGACGAGAACGGCGACTCGCCATTCTGGGACGCTATCGGTCGTAACTTCTTCGACCTCAACTATGCCGAAGCCGAGCGCCTGTGCGGGCTGAAGAGCCGCACGTTCCTCGCCGAGTTGATGCCGCATTACCCGATCTACGTGCCGCTGCTGCCGGATTCCGCCCAAGAGGCGATGGGCCAGGTGCACCCGCGTGCGCAGATCACCTTCGACATCCTGATGCGCGAAGGTTTCGAGACCGATCATTACATCGACATTTTCGACGGTGGCCCGACCCTGCATGCACGTGTTTCGGGGATCCGTTCGATCGCCCAGAGCCGTGTTGTGCCGGTGAAAATCGGCGAAGCGGTCAAGGGTGTCGGGCGCCAGTATCTGGTGGCCAACGCGCAGTTGCAGGATTACCGCGCGGTGTTGCTGGAGCTGGATTACGCGCCAGGCAAACCGGTGACTCTGGATCTGGAAGCGGCCGAAGCCCTGGGCGTCGGTGAAGGTGCCAGTGTGCGCCTGGTGGCGGTTTAACGCCTTAGCGAGTTTCACGGGTGGCCGCGGCGGCCCGTTTGAGGAGATAGCATGATTGTTCGTCCCGTACGCAGCAGCGATTTATCCGCTCTGATCGACCTGGCCCGCAGCACCGGCACCGGCCTTACGACTTTGCCAGCCAACGAAGAGCGTCTGGCCCACCGGGTCGGCTGGGCCGAGAAGACCTTTCGCGGCGAAGCCGGCCGTGGCGATGCGGACTACCTGTTCGTGCTCGAAGACGATGATGGTCGCGTGGTGGGAATTTCCGCCATTGCTGGCGCCGTCGGTATGCGTGAGCCCTGGTACAACTTCCGTGTCGGCCTGACGGTCAGCGCCTCGCAAGAGCTGAATATCTATCGCGAGATTCCGACGCTGTTCCTCGCCAACGACCTGACCGGTAATTCCGAGCTGTGCTCGCTGTTCCTGCATGCCGATTACCGCAGCGGTCTGAACGGTCGCATGCTGTCGAAGGCGCGGATGCTGTTCATCGCTGAATTCCCTGAGCTGTTCGGTAACAAGATCATCGCCGAGATGCGCGGTGTCTCCGATGACGCCGGTCGTTCGCCGTTCTGGGAAAGCCTTGGCCGTCATTTCTTCAAAATGGAATTCAGCCAGGCCGATTACCTGACCGGCGTGGGCAACAAGGCGTTTATCGCTGAGCTGATGCCCAAATTCCCGCTGTACACCTGCTTCCTGTCGCCTGACGCACGCAACGTCATCGGTCAGGTTCACCCGGACACCGAGCCCGCGCTGGCGATGCTCAAGGGTGAAGGTTTCAGCTATCAGGGTTACGTCGACATCTTCGATGCCGGCCCGGCCATCGAATGCGAAACCGGCAAGATCCGCGCGGTGCGTGACAGCGAAGCGTTGGTGCTGGCTGTCGGTACGCCGGGCGATGACGCCACGCCGTTCATCATCCATAACCGCAAACGCGAAGACTGCCGCATCACTGCTGCGCCGGCGCGTCTCGCTGCCGGCACCCTGGTGGTTGATCCACAGACCGCCAAACGTCTTCAACTCAACGCTGGCGATCAAGTGCGCGCCGTGGCGTTGTCCGCTGCACGGGAGTCGAAATAATGAATTCGCTATACATCGCAGGTGAGTGGCTGGCCGGTCAGGGCGAAGCCTTTCAATCGCTGAACCCGGTGACCCAGCAAGTGCTGTGGTCGGGGGAGGGCGCCACCAGCGCTCAGGTCGAATCGGCGGTGCAGGCTGCACGTCAGGCTTTTCCGGACTGGGCGCGTCGTTCGCTGGAAGAGCGTATCGGCGTACTCGAGGCATTCGCGGCTTCGCTGAAAAACCACGCTGACGAGCTCGCTCGGACCATTGGTGAAGAGACCGGCAAACCGCTGTGGGAATCTGCGACCGAAGTGACCAGCATGGTCAACAAGATTGCCATCTCGATTCAGAGCTATCGTGAGCGTACCGGTGAGAAGAGCGGCCCTCTGGGCGACGCAACTGCCGTGCTGCGCCACAAGCCACACGGCGTGGTCGCGGTGTTCGGGCCTTACAACTTCCCCGGTCACCTGCCCAACGGCCACATCGTCCCAGCCTTGCTCGCGGGTAACAGCGTGCTGTTCAAGCCGAGCGAGCTGACGCCCAAAGTCGCCGAACTGACGGTTAAATGCTGGATCGAAGCCGGCCTGCCGGCTGGCGTGTTGAACCTGCTGCAGGGTGCTCGCGAAACCGGGATTGCCCTGGCGGCGAACCCTGGCATCGACGGCCTGTTCTTCACTGGTTCGAGCCGCACCGGCAATCACCTGCACCAGCAATTTGCCGGTCGGCCGGACAAGATCCTGGCGCTGGAGATGGGCGGTAACAATCCACTGGTGGTTGACGAGGTGGCTGACCTGGATGCGGCGGTCTACACCATCATCCAGTCGGCATTCATTTCTGCCGGCCAGCGTTGCACCTGCGCGCGCCGCCTGCTGGTGCCCCAGGGCGCCTGGGGCGACTCGTTGCTGGCACGCCTGGTGGCGGTGACTTCGACCATCGAAGTGGGCGCTTTTGATCAGCAACCGGCGCCGTTCATGGGCTCGGTCATTTCCCTGGCTGCGGCCAAATCCCTGATGGATGCGCAGGCGCATCTGCTGGCAAATGGCGCCATGGCGCTGTTGGAAATGACCCAGCCACAGGCTCAGGCTGCCTTGCTGACCCCAGGCATTTTGGATGTAACGGCCGTGGCCGAGCGTCCTGACGAAGA
Organism: Pseudomonas sp. TH10; assembly: GCF_016651255.1. Taxonomy (GTDB): domain Bacteria; phylum Pseudomonadota; class Gammaproteobacteria; order Pseudomonadales; family Pseudomonadaceae; genus Aquipseudomonas. The sequence continues at coordinate 13,610 of NZ_JAEKEG010000017.1, read as the reverse complement.
ACTGTTCGGCCCGTTGCTGCAAGTGATTCGCTACGCTGATTTCGAAGCGGCGATCGCCGAGGCCAACGACACCGAATACGGCCTTGCCGCCGGCTTGCTCTCGGATTCCGAAGCGCGTTACCAGCAGTTCTGGCTGGAAAGCCGGGCCGGTATCGTCAACTGGAACAAGCAGCTGACGGGCGCGGCCAGCAGTGCGCCGTTCGGCGGGGTGGGGGCCTCGGGTAACCATCGTGCCAGCGCCTATTACGCGGCAGATTACTGCGCGTACCCGGTGGCATCGCTGGAAACGCCGAGCCTGACCTTGCCTGCCGCCCTCACGCCTGGCGTGAAAATGGCGTGATGCCAATCGCCAGCAGGCTGGCTCCCACAGGTTCGGTGGTGTTTACACACTGTGTGTACGACGCAAATCCCTGTGGGAGCCAGCCTGCTGGCGATGGCCACGCCTCGGTCTCAAATCCGGTTACTGAAGCCTAACAACAGAATTCTCGTGGAGCCTCGCTGATGAAATCCTATGAAGTCAATTTTGACGGTCTAGTGGGGCCGACCCATAACTACGGCGGCCTGTCCTACGGCAACGTCGCGTCCCAGAGCAACAGCCAGCAATCCTCGAACCCGAAGGAAGCTGCGCTGCAAGGCCTGGCGAAAATGAAAGCGCTGATGGAAATGGGCTTTCAGCAAGGTGTCCTCGCCCCTCAGGAACGGCCGGACGTAGCCGCCCTGCGGCGCCTGGGCTTCGGCGGCACCGATGCGCAAGTGATTGAGCGCGCCGCCAAGGACGCCATGCCCTTGCTGGTCGCCAGTTGCTCGGCGTCGAGCATGTGGGTGGCCAACGCCGCCACGGTCAGCCCGAGTGCCGACACCGCTGACGGTCGCGTGCATTTCACCGCCGCCAACCTCAACTGCAAATACCACCGCAGCATCGAACACCCGACCACCAGTCGTGTGCTTGGCGCGATGTTCGCCAATCAGCAGCACTTCGCCCATCACGCCGCTTTGCCGGCGGTGGCGCAGTTCGGCGATGAAGGCGCGGCCAACCACACACGCTTCTGCCGTGAATATGGCGAGGCAGGTGTCGAGTTTTTCGTGTTCGGTCGCAGTGCCTTCGACAATCGTTATCCTGCGCCGCAGAAATACCCGGCCCGTCAGACCCTTGAAGCCTCGCAAGCCGTCGCACGTCTGCACGGTCTGCGTGACGAAGGCGTGGTTTACGCTCAGCAGAACCCGAACGTGATCGATCAGGGCGTGTTCCATAACGACGTGATCGCCGTAGGTAATGGCGAAGTCCTGTTCTATCACGAGGACGCGTTCCTCGAGACTGAACAGATGCTGGCCGAACTGGAAGGCAAACTCGCCAAAGCGGGTGGGAAATTTCAGTCTGTGTGTGTTCCGCGTTCGGCCGTCACCGTGGATGACGCGGTTCGTTCCTACTTGTTCAATAGCCAGCTTCTGTCACGCCCTGACGGCTCGATGCTGTTGATTGTTCCGCAAGAATGCCAGGCCAACGAGCGCGTCTGGACTTACCTGCAAGGTTTGACCAGCTCCGGCGGGCTGATTCGTGAAGTGAAAGTCTTCGACCTCAAGCAAAGCATGCAGAACGGCGGTGGCCCTGCTTGCCTGAGACTTCGCGTCGCACTCAACGAAACCGAACTGGCGGCGGTCAACCCAGGGGTTATCATGACCGCACCGTTGTACGGTTCCTTGACCGCATGGGTTGAAAAGCACTACCGCGACCGCCTGAGCGAAACCGATCTGGCGGATCCGCAATTGTTGCTTGAATGCCGGACGGCACTGGATGAACTGACGCAAATCCTTAAACTGGGCGCGGTTTATCCATTCCAGATCAATTGATGGCCGGCGCGTCGCCCGAACGCGGCGCGCGGCTTGTCTCCCGAAGAGAGTAAAAACATGAGCGATTCCCTGCAGCTGATCCTTGAAGACACCGACGGCACGCAACTGCAAACCTCGTGCACCCGCGTCGCGGTCATGTGGCAAGGCAAAGAGCTGTGGATCCAGCAGGACGGCCGTGGCCAACTGCTGATCGGCGTGGACGTCGAAGAAGGTGATGCCGAGTACGCCAACCTGCTGCTGCGCCCATTGGCGACTAATCTGGTAAGTCTGCAACTGGAAATGGAACCGGCTGACGTCGGCGACGACGAAGACCACGTGCACGGCCCGGATTGCAACCACGATCACTAAGGAAACCGCTCTATGCTCGCCCTCGGCAAACTGCTTGAACTGACCCTCGCCGGCCGCGAACCGGCGGAGAAGACTCAACTGACTGTCGAAGGCGTGCGGATGCGCTGGTTGAGCGAAGGGGCGCTGGAAGTCCGGCCCCCTGAAGCTCGCGACAATGGCCTGGATCTGCTGCTGTCGGCAGGTATCCATGGCAATGAAACAGCACCGATCGAGTTGCTTGATCGGCTGCTGCACGACATCGCTCGCGGCGATCTGAAGCCGTGTGCACGCATTCTGTTCCTGTTCGGCAACCCGGAAGCGATTCGCAAAGGCGAGCGTTTCATCGAGCAGGACGTCAATCGGCTGTTCAACGGCCGTCATGAACAAAGCAGTGGTTCGGAAGCTTTGCGAGCCTGTGAGCTGGAACGTTTGGCCGCGAGCTTTTTCAGCCTGCCCGACCGCGAGCGCCTGCACTACGACCTGCACACGGCGATTCGTGGTTCGCGGATCGAGCAGTTCGCTTTGTATCCGTGGAAAGAAGGTCGCCAGCATTCCCGTCGGGAGCTGGCACGGCTGCGCGCCGCGGGCATGGAGGCGGTGTTGTTGCAGAACAAGCCGTCGATCGTTTTTAGTTCCTATACCTACGACAAGCTCGATGCCGAAGCCTTCACGCTGGAACTGGGCAAGGCGCGGCCGTTCGGGCAGAACGACGGGGTCAATGTGTCGCTGCTGGAAACTCGTCTGCAGCAGATCATCGAAGGCAATGAGCCAGATTTGGCTGAAGAAGGCCTGGACGGTCTGCAGTTGTTCAGCGTGGCGCGGGAAATCATCAAGCACAGTGATGCGTTCCACCTGAACCTGCCACAGGACGTCGAAAACTTTTCCGAGTTGGAGATGGGCTATGTGCTGGCCGAAGATCTGGCCAATACCCGCTGGATCATTGAGGAAGAGGGCGCGCGAATCATCTTCCCTAATCCCAAGGTCAAGAACGGCTTGCGCGCAGGCATCCTGATCGTGCCGGCCACCGACGAAAATCTCGCCTGACACGGTCCCTGTAGGAGCTGCGGAACGCTGCGATCTTTTGATGTTGGGTGGCAAAAGATCGCAGCCTCGTTGCACTCGTCAGCTCCTACAGGGTTCGGTGTTTAGACGGCGACTGCGCGCGGCTCGGTGCGGCGCAGTGCGCGGATTTTCTGCAGCGTATCGGCACAAGTCCTAGCCGCTTCCTGACCCTTGTGCACAAAGTGCTCGAAGAAGAACTTCTGATGTTCGTCGCCCGCATGGAAGTGATGCGGGGTCAGGGACACCGAGAACACCGGCACTTCGGTTTCCAGCTGCACCTGCATCAGGCCACTGACCACCGATTGGGCGACGAACTCGTGACGGTAGATGCCGCCGTCCACGACCAGGGCGGCCGCGACGATGCCGGCATAACGACCGGTCTTGGCCAGCAACTTGGCGTGCAGGGGCATTTCAAAGGCGCCGCCGACTTCGAAGATGTCGATGTCCGATTCCTGATAACCCAAGGCAATCATTTCGGCGACGAAGCCTTTACGGCTCTGGTCGACGATTTCCTTGTGCCAGCAGGCCTGGATGAACGCGACGCGCTCGCCATGAGTGTGTTTGTTTTTGCTGTCGATAGCGGTGGGTTGCATGTTCTGACTCCTGTTTGTGTGAAAAACAGGGCATTATGAATCGAAAGGGATTCAAGGGTACGCGCGAGCACAGAAGTGCGCAGGCGGCCCTTTGGCGTCAATCCCGTTCTCTCTTCATCCGGACTATGACCGTCGGCCCCGGAATCACACCGGGTCTGCTGACCTTGTCGTCGATCACCGCTAAAAGCCGTGTTCGTTGCCAAGCGCTCGCGGGCTATGCGCATTGCGCGCAATTACCGCCGGTGGGGAATTACACCCCGCCCTGAGAACGTTTTCGCCGCCCTTTGTTGGGCGGCGGAGCGTTTTTAACACATATTTTTTGCCTGGCGCATAGCCAAAGTCGACGCATAGCCCTGTGGGAGTGGGCTTGCCCGCGATAGCGATGTGTCAGCCTTCGACCCTATCGACTGACAGTCGGCTATCGCGGGCAAGCCCGCTCCCACAGGGTTTGTGTTTTTTCCCCATACCAGGGTTGATTATTCGTCCACATGACCGCAGTAATCCCTGTCTGAAAGGGATTTCCCCTGCTGACTTTGAGGCCAGGTTCATGAGCGTTATCGATCTTCGCAGCGACACTGTCACCCAACCGACTCCCGCCATGCTCGACGCGATGACCGCGGCAGACACCGGCGATGATGTGTATGGCGAAGATCCGACCGTCAATCGTCTGGAAGCCGAACTGGCCAAGCGCCTTGGCTTCGCTGCCGCGCTGTTTGTCCCGACCGGGACCATGAGCAACCTGCTCGGTTTGATGGCGCACTGTGAGCGGGGCGACGAATACATCGTTGGCCAGCAGGCGCATACCTACAAATACGAGGGCGGAGGCGCGGCGGTGCTCGGTTCGATTCAGCCTCAGCCGCTGGAAGTGCAGGCTGACGGTTCGCTGGATCTGGATCAGGTTGCTGCTGCGATCAAACCGGATGACTTCCATTTCGCCCGTACTCGCCTGCTGGCGCTGGAAAACACTATGCAAGGCAAAGTGCTGCCGCTGGAGTATCTGGCCCGCGCCCGCCGCTTCACTCAGGACAATGGCCTGCAATTGCACCTGGATGGCGCGCGGTTGTACAACGCGGCGGTCAAACTCGGTGTTGATGCCCGCGAGATCACCCAACATTTCGACTCGGTGTCGGTGTGCCTGTCCAAAGGCCTCGGTGCGCCAGTGGGCTCGGTGCTTTGCGGTTCGGCCGAGTTGATAGGCAAGGCGCGGCGTCTGCGCAAGATGGTCGGCGGCGGTATGCGTCAGGCCGGACTGCTGGCGGCGGCGGGCTTGTACGCCCTGGATCACAATATCGAGCGGCTGGCAAACGACCACGCCAATGCGCAACTTCTGGCGGAAGGTCTGCGTGAAGCAGGTTTCAGTGTTGAGCCGGTGCAAACCAACATGGTTTATGTGCAAATGGGCGACAAAGCCGAAGCGTTCAAGGCATTTGCTGCCGAGCGTGGTATCCGCCTCAGCGCTGCCGGGCGGCTTAGAATGGTCACGCACATGGACGTCAATCGCTCGCAAATCGAGCAAGTGATCGCGGCATTCGTCGAGTTTTCGCGCAAGTGACAGCGTTAGCCGTCCAATTGACCGTTTCTATCGTATAAACACGCTGTACCCCGCGCGCAGGGCCGATATAATGCGGCCCTTTGCCGTCGCTTCGTCTGTTGACGTTTCGAACAGGCCTTTGGCCGCAGCCTCCGTGGAAGAACCTAATGAAAAGCGCAGAAATCCGTGAAGCCTTCCTTCGCTTCTTCGAAGAGCAAGGCCACACCCGTGTAGCCTCCAGCTCTTTGATTCCGGGCAACGACCCAACCCTGCTGTTCACTAACGCGGGGATGAACCAGTTCAAGGACTGCTTCCTGGGCCAGGAAAAACGTGCGTACACCCGTGCGACCAGCAGCCAGAAATGCGTGCGCGCCGGTGGCAAGAACAGCGACCTGGAAAACGTCGGTTATACCGCTCGTCACCACACGTTCTTCGAAATGCTCGGTAACTTCAGCTTCGGTGACTATTTCAAGCACGACGCGATTACCTTTGCCTGGACCTTCCTGACCGGCGTTCTCAAACTGCCGAAGGAAAAACTCTGGGTCACTGTCTACGCCTCCGACGACGAAGCGTATGACATCTGGACCAAAGAAGTCGGTGTGCCGGTCGAGCGCATGATCCGCATCGGCGACAACAAAGGCGCGCCATACGCGTCCGACAACTTCTGGACCATGGGCGATACCGGCCCGTGCGGCCCATGCACCGAGATTTTCTACGATCACGGCGACCACATCTGGGGCGGCCCACCGGGCTCGCCGGAAGAAGACGGCGACCGTTACATCGAGATCTGGAACAACGTGTTCATGCAATTCAACCGCACCGCCGATGGCGTGTTGCATCCGTTGCCAGCACCGTCGGTCGATACCGGCATGGGCCTGGAGCGGATCAGTGCGGTGATGCAGCACGTCAATTCGAACTACGACATCGATCTGTTCAAGAACCTGCTGAGCGCTTCGGCCGCAGCAATCGGCTGCGAAAACGGTGACCAGTCTTCGCTGAAAGTAGTATCCGACCACATTCGTTCTTGCGGTTTCCTGATCGCCGATGGCGTGCTGCCGTCCAACGAAGGTCGCGGTTATGTACTGCGCCGGATCATTCGTCGTGCCTGCCGCCACGGTAACAAGCTGGGCGCCACCGGCAGCTTCTTCTACAAGATCGTCGCGGCGCTGGTCGCCGAGATGGGCGAAGCCTTCCCGGAACTGAAGAAGCAGCAGAGCAACATCGAACGCGTGCTCAAGGCCGAAGAAGAGCAGTTCTCCAAAACCCTGGAGCACGGCCTGAAGATTCTCGAGCAGGATCTGCTGGAACTCAAAGGCACCGTGGTGCCGGGCGATGTGGTGTTCAAGCTGTACGACACCTACGGTTTCCCGATGGACCTGACCGCGGATATCGCTCGCGAACGCAACCTGACCGTTGACGAAGCCGGCTTCGAGCGCGAAATGGAAGCCCAGCGCGTCCGTGCACGTTCCGCCAGTTCGTTCGGCCTGGACTACAACACCCTGGTCAAGGTTGACGTAGCCACCGAGTTCACCGGCTACAAAGCCACCAGCGGTTCGGCAAAAATTGTCGCCATCTATAAAGACGGCCAGTCGGTTGACGTATTGAGTGAAGGTCAGGAGGCGGTCGTCGTCCTCAACCAGACGCCTTTTTACGCTGAATCCGGCGGGCAGATCGGCGACTGCGGTTTCCTTCAGGCGGGCGAGGCACGTTTCGACGTACGCGACACCACCAAGACCGGCGGCGCCTTCCTGCACCACGGCGTGCTGGATTCGGGCAGCCTGACCATCGGCGCGCCAGTGGAAACTCACGTGGATGCTGAAGTGCGTCACGCCACTGCATTGAACCACTCGGCGACGCACTTGCTGCACGCCGCATTGCGTCAAGTTCTGGGTGAACACGTTCAGCAGAAAGGTTCGTTGGTGGATAGCCAGCGTCTGCGTTTCGACTTCAGTCACTTTGAAGCGATCAAGCCTGAACAAATCAAGGCGCTGGAAGACATCGTCAACGCCGAGATTCGCAAGAACTCCGCCGTTGAAACCGAAGAAACCGACATTGAAACCGCCAAGAACAAAGGCGCCATGGCGCTGTTCGGCGAGAAGTACGGCGACAACGTACGCGTGCTGAGCATGGGCGGCGATTTCTCCGTCGAGCTGTGCGGCGGTATCCACGCCAACCGTACCGGCGACATCGGTCTGCTGAAAATCATCAGCGAAGGCGGTGTGGCTTCGGGTGTGCGTCGTATCGAGGCAGTTACCGGTGCCGCGGCGCTGGCCTACTTGAATGCTGCAGAAGAACAACTCAAGGAAGCGGCGAGCCTGGTCAAGGGCAGCCGCGACAACCTGATCGACAAGCTGTCGGCTGTGCTGGAGCGCAACCGTCTGCTGGAGAAGCAACTCGAGCAGTTGCAGGCCAAGGCAGCCAGCGCGGCGGGCGACGATCTGTCGGCCTCCGCCCTGGACGTCAAGGGTGTGAAAGTGCTGGCCGTGCGTCTGGACGGCCAGGATGGCAAGGCGCTGCTGGCGCTGGTCGATCAACTGAAAAACAAACTCGGCCGCGCAGTGATCCTGCTCGGCAGTGTCCATGAGGAAAAGGTCGTTCTGGTTGCAGGCGTAACCAAAGACCTGACTGGCCAACTCAAAGCCGGTGATTTGATGAAACAGGCTGCTGCGGCAGTGGGCGGGAAGGGCGGTGGTCGTCCGGACATGGCGCAGGGCGGCGGTGTCGACGCCGGCGCGCTGGATGGCGCACTGGCGCTGACCGTTCCATTCGTCGAGCAGGGTTTATAAGACGGCCCGTCGGGTTCGCGGTCTAGTAGCGGGCCCGACGGCTGTTTGATTGATTATTGGGCGCCCTTCATGGGCAGAGGCGGCTTTGAAATGGCTTTGATCGTACAGAAATTTGGAGGCACCTCGGTCGGTACTGTCGAGAGAATCGAGCAGGTCGCCGACAAGGTTAAGAAGTTCCGCGATGCCGGCGATGACCTGGTGGTTGTGCTGTCTGCAATGAGCGGCGAAACCAACCGTCTGATCGATCTGGCCAAGCAAATCAGTGGCGACAGTCAACCGGTTCCGCGTGAATTGGATGTGATCGTTTCCACCGGTGAGCAGGTAACGATTGCCCTATTGGCCATGGCGCTGATCAAGCGCGGTGTGCCGGCGGTGTCGTACACCGGTAATCAGGTGCGGATCCTGACGGACAGTGCGCACAATAAAGCGCGTATCTTGCAGATTGATGACCAGAAGATTCGTGGTGATCTGAAAGCAGGTCGCGTAGTGGTTGTCGCCGGTTTCCAGGGCGTCGACGAGCACGGCAACATCACTACCCTCGGTCGTGGCGGTTCCGACACCACGGGCGTCGCATTGGCTGCAGCGCTGAAGGCTGACGAGTGCCAGATCTACACCGACGTTGATGGTGTCTACACCACCGACCCGCGTGTTGTTCCGGTCGCTCAGCGCCTGGACAAGATCACCTTCGAAGAGATGCTGGAAATGGCCAGCCTCGGCTCCAAGGTGCTGCAGATCCGTGCGGTGGAATTCGCCGGCAAGTACAACGTTCCGCTGCGCGTACTGCACAGCTTCAAGGAGGGTCCGGGCACCCTCATTACTATTGATGAAGAGGAAACCATGGAACAGCCGATCATTTCCGGCATCGCTTTCAATCGCGATGAAGCCAAGCTGACCATCCGTGGCGTGCCAGACACCCCGGGTGTGGCGTTCAAGATTCTCGGCCCGATCAGTGCCGCGAACATCGAAGTCGACATGATCGTGCAGAACGTTGCGCACGATAACACCACCGACTTCACCTTCACCGTGCACCGCAACGACTATCAGGCCGCACAGACCGTGCTGGAAAACACCGCTCGCGAGATCGGTGCCCGTGAAGTGGTTGGCGACACCAAGATTGCCAAGGTCTCGATCGTCGGCGTCGGCATGCGTTCCCATGCAGGCGTGGCCAGCCGCATGTTCGAATCCCTGGCTAAAGAAAGCATCAACATCCAGATGATCTCGACCTCGGAAATCAAGGTTTCCGTGGTAATTGAAGAGAAGTACCTGGAATTGGCTGTGCGCGCTCTGCACACGGCTTTCGAACTGGATGCTCCGGCCCGTCAGGGCGAGTAATTCCGTTTCTTGAAGGGCGCGGTCTGACCGCGCCCTTTATTTTTTGAATGGCGCGAGCCCTGAACTGTTCTTTTGCTCGCGCTGGTCAATACTCAGGCATGTAGGGCTACGATCGCTCCGGTTGTAGGTCGGGTGCCTTTTTTTTGCAGACTGTTGTCCCAGAACTGAATTGCGTAAGGAGAAAGGTATGCTGATTCTGACCCGTCGGTGCGCAGAAAGCCTGATTATCGGTGATGGCGAAATCACCGTGACCGTGCTCGGCGTTAAAGGAAATCAAGTGCGTATCGGTGTGAATGCCCCGAAAGAGGTTGCTGTGCACCGTGAGGAAATTTACCTGCGTATAAAGAAAGAGAAGGACGAAGAACCAAGCCATTAATTTTTATCGATTTTTATGTTTGCAAACGGGGAAAAGGTTGGTTAAGATACGCCCCGTGTTGCGGAGAGCTGGCCGAGTGGCCGAAGGCGCTCCCCTGCTAAGGGAGTACACCTCAAAAGGGTGTCGGGGGTTCGAATCCCCCGTTCTCCGCCATTATTTGCTTAGTACGTCGTAATCTGGCTTTTTCTGTAAGTTGTTGAAATTAATAGAAAAAGTGGTTGGAATAGAGATTAGACGGGCTATAATGCGGCGCAACAAATGCACTCGTAGCTCAGCTGGATAGAGTACTCGGCTACGAACCGAGCGGTCACAGGTTCGAATCCTGTCGAGTGCACCATTTAAGAGTTAGTTGCAGCAATGCAGGTAACTTGGCTTCATCCAGTTGTGGTCTGGGCTAAAAACACAAATGCACTCGTAGCTCAGCTGGATAGAGTACTCGGCTACGAACCGAGCGGTCACAGGTTCGAATCCTGTCGAGTGCACCATACACCGAAAAGCCCGCGTTTAACGCGGGCTTTTTGCTGTCCGGGATTTACCTTTTTCCGCGATGCCCCTTCTCTCATCCGATTGCACCGCCGCGCTGCGGCCTCGCTTCGCAGTGGTGAAATGTCGTGGCGGCTGCGCGGGCCTGGCAGGCAGAAAAATCCAGCCAGGAAAAATAATAGCCAAGCGATGGCATTAATCGTTCTCCATGACGGTCCTAGAGGAGGGTGGCCGCTACATTTTCCTCAAGCACTGTGTTTTCTCTTCGCCATGGGTCGTCGCACATTAAACGGTCAGGGCGGCACTCAGGTTTGTCCTGCAAGCGCTTGTTTCCAGCCGCGATTTTTTGACGTTTAAAACTCCCCGGCGGTGTATGATTGCGCCCGTCAGCCCCGCCGGGGCTTGTGGAAAACCTCCATGGACTTACCCAGTAGTTACTCAGTACCCCGTTTCACCAATCATGAATTGACTGATTGATCCTTCCGGCGTGCCCCGCTGCTGGGAGTGGAGTTCGCCTATGTCTGAAATCGAAGTAAAGAAAACACAGGAAAGCCTGCAGGATCGACTGGCTCAAGTCGTCGAGCTGCTGCAGCGTCAACGGGTCGTCGAAGACCTGACTCATCGCCAGGAAGGCGCGCATCACGACCGGGTCGAGAACCTGGTTCACCGGCAGAACCTCGTCGAGTTGCAACGCAAGCTTGATGACCTGCACTCCGCCGACGTCGCCTACATCCTCGAAGCGCTGCCGCTTGATGACCGCCTGACGCTTTGGCAGCTGGTCAAGGCCGATCGCGACGGCGACATCCTGCTAGAAGTATCCGATTCCGTTCGTGAAACGCTGATCGCCGACATGGACGATCACGAGCTCCTGGCTGCCGCCAAGGACATGGACGCCGACGAACTCGCTGACCTGGCTTCCGAGCTGCCGCGAGACGTCGTCCATGAGCTGATGGAGAGTCTCGATAACCAGCAGCGTGAGCGTGTCCGTTCGGCCTTGTCCTATGACGATGAGCAAGTCGGTGCGTTGATGGACTTTGAGATGGTGACGATCCGTGAGGATGTCAGTCTCGAAGTGGTCCTGCGTTATCTGCGTCGCCTTAAAGAGCTGCCGGGTCATACCGACAAGCTGTTTGTGGTCGACTACGACGGCGTGCTCAAGGGCGTGCTGCCGATCAAGCGTTTGCTGGTTAATGATCCGGACAAACAAGTTGCTGAGGTGATGGCGAGTGATCCGGTGAGTTTCCACCCGGATGAAGACGCCTACGATGCCGCCCAGGCATTCGAGCGTTATGACCTGATTTCTGCTCCGGTCGTCGACAAGAACGGCAAGCTGATCGGCCGTCTGACCATCGACGAAATGGTCGACTTGATCCGTGAGGAGAGTGAAAGCGAAGTCCTCAACATGGCAGGTCTGCGCGAAGAGGAAGATATCTTCGCTTCGGTGTGGAAATCTCTGCGCAACCGTTGGGCGTGGCTGGCAATCAACCTGATCACTGCGTTCATCGCTTCCCGAGTGATCGGTCTGTTTGAAGGTTCGATCGAGAAGCTGGTAGCACTCGCGGCACTGATGCCGATCGTGGCAGGTATCGGTGGTAACTCCGGTAACCAGACGATCACCATGATCGTTCGCGCCATGGCGCTCGATCAGGTCAGTACAGGCAACACCTCGCGCCTCATGCGCAAGGAGCTGGCGGTAGGTCTGATCAATGGCCTGGTTTGGGGCGGTGTGATTGGCGTGGTTGCTTATCTGCTTTACGGCAGTTGGTCGTTGGGAGTGGTCATGACGGCGGCTATGACGCTCAATCTGTTGCTGGCAGCCTTGATGGGCGTATTGATCCCGATGACCCTGGCGAAAATGGGTCGAGACCCGGCGATGGGGGCGAGTGTGATGATCACTGCCATGACCGACAGCGGTGGCTTCTTCATCTTCCTCGGGTTGGCGACAATCTTCCTGCTCTGACCTGCAGAGCTAAAAACCCGCCCTCATCAGGCGGGTTTTTTTACGCCTGGATTTCAGGCAAAAAAAGCCAGCAATTAAGCTGGCTTGGGGAATTCGGCTGAATCAGGACGCGTCTGCTGCCATTTCGGCGTCGTGGGCGATCAAAGATACCAAGGCGTTCTGCTGGCGGTGAGACAGCTGGCGGAAACGTTGCAACAGCTCGCGTTCATGCAGCGAAAGCTCGGGGCTGTCCAGGCGCATGCTCAGCTCTTCGCCCAGTGCACCTTCCTGAATAAGACTCTGCTCAAGGCGCGCAATGATCTCGGAGTTCATGCTGCGATGATGATTGCGAGCCACCTCGGCAATGCGTTCACGCATTCCGTCTGGCAGACGTACGACGAACTTGTCAGCCGTACGGCTGGAATAAATTGCCTGTTTCAATGGGCGCATATATTTAACCGGTTAGTTCAGGGGAGCGGTTCTCGGGATTGGCCGCAGGATGTGTGGTAGGACAAGCATCCGCGCCAAATGGTTCAACCTGAATTGTTAAGAGGCCCGCATCATGCCTCAAAATTGCCAGATCATTGGCGTCAATTCTGTGACAAATATTGAGCTGGGTAAAGGCGTAATGCCAGCACCAATTATCAGAAATGCGGACTGGTTGGTAAGTTTGGCGGGTCCGCGTCTCCGGTTGCCTGCTTCCCTGGCGGATGATGTCCGAAGACCTCATAAGCTCGTGTCAAAGCGCGCCCTCATTGCGCCCTCTATTAGAGAGTAGTGGCAATTGGCCGATTTACTAGGGAGGACGTGTGGGGGAGGGGATATTCAGGATGGATGGCAGTCGGGCCTGCCTTATCCGGACGCTGGGCGATGATGAAGCTGCCTGGGGAAAAGCCAAGGGGCCCTTTGAGGACCCCTTGGAGATTGCAATTCGATTCGCAGGCGTTAGCGTAGTACGGGATCAAACTTGATTTTGCGACCAGCAATCAGCGCCAGCAGGAACAGGATGCCAGATACTGCGCACACAACCAGCGGCGCAGTCACGAGGGTGTCCTCGATCAGGGCCACATGCAACATGCCGCTCATTAGACATAAGGCGAGAAATCCTGTGGCCCATTTGGACATGCTGTACTCCTGATGAAAAAATTCAAAAAACCAGGCGATCCGAAGATGGCGTGATGGCGACCGCCATCGCCTGACTCGCGTCCTGTGCGGATGCGCGGGTTGGGTTGTTCATGACGGCAAGCTGAGGAGCCCTTTGCAGCTGAAGGTAGTGAGGCGTTCGCTGGTTGGCAGCGACCTCGTCATTCTTCGGAGCAAAATGAACACCCAA
>NZ_JAEKEG010000016.1 GCF_016651255.1 Pseudomonas sp. TH10 | reverse complement strand
GCAGGTCGCCAGGGTTTTCGCATTTATCGTGAAACGCTTTTTCGCGTTTTCGTGCGCCGCTTCAGCCGTGGCCCCGGCGGTCGTGCAGGGCGGAACCAAGGGCTGACTGGCTGGCGGCGATACCCAGCAGCAGGGATTCGGCAGTTGCGCTATGGCGTCCGAGGTAGAGCAAGGTCGGACGAATCACATAGCGGCACAGTTCGCTGGCAGCGATACCCATAAAGCCCTCGGAGCGGAAGTGGTCGGCGATACCTGAAAGGGGGCCTTGGCAGCGATGGATCGGTTCAGGCTCGCCGGAAGCGGATCAAGCCGCTTGAGTTGAAGTGTAGTGTCATATTCGCGACGTAAAGGCCTGTTTTTAAAATATTTCCGTCGGCCAGTTATAACCGTTATATCGGTTGGTGCTTAAGCTTTGGCGGCTGGAAGGGAAATATCAGGCAATAAAAAGCCCCGCGTTTTAAGCGAGGCTTTTGATGTTTCAGTCTTTCTGGCGTATCAGGCAACCAGTGCCTGACGGGTACGCTCGATCACGGCCTGCAGCGGTTCAGCGCTGGAGTATTGATCTGGGTACAGACGCTCGCTGTGGCGGGCGATACCGTGTTCGTTGACCAATGTGAAGCTGAAGCAGCCTTTGCGAGCGGCCATGATCAGGCAGTTCATCGGAGCAAAAGCGTTGGTTAGGGTGCGAATGGCATCCTGAGTATGGATTTGAGTAGACATAGTTATTAGGTGTTCCTACAAATGACACGGATAAGAACCGTGCAACGTTAAAACGTTCCAGTAACGTCGACCACCATTGGTCGAACGAAGAACCCGACTGGAACAAAGCAGCCAGTTTGAAGCGCTTATAAGTTGGCGCGCTTGGGCTGGCAGGTAGGTACTTAGGAGGGCAGGCAACACATCAAGGGCAAAGGTTCTGGGCCCGGGGTGAAGATCCTGATCAATTTGCAGGTTGGTTCGGTCAGAGTAAGTGGCCTTCGCAACACCCTTTGCATTTATCAAAGGCAGTGCTGTCGCAAGATTTACCTGGAAACCATCGAGGGGTCGTTCCCGCTGTTTTCGGTAGGGGCTTCTTGGAAGAAGGCTGACCGTGGGGATGTGTTCGACCGGAATTGACTTTCAGCTTGGTACTAACGCCGCGGATAGTAACAAAACAATATTGGTAATGGAAGGGGTATAAGCAAAGAAACCGTGGCGAGCACAATCGAACCGATTTTTCAGGCATGGCCATTGGTCGGGTGCGCTGTGCAGTAGCACAGAATCCGACCGCTGGTTGAGCACGCAGGCTTGGCCCCAGACCGGCCTGGATCAAGGGTTGTGAACGAGTAATCAACAGGTTCGTAGCGCAAAACGACCCGAAAAAGCGCATCGATATAACCGGGTAACAGGTACTTGTGCACATTAGTTGCGCGAGCTGTAACAACGCTGTCACACCAAACCTGACCCCGGTGGCTGCCTGCATCGAAAGTTTAAGTCAATGAAAAACATCGCTTTTTTTTGTTGGTGAAAAAATCGTCAGTTTGACTGCGGGCCCCATTCTACAAGGCTTTGCGAGGGTTGAAGGACGGTTGTCCACTGAGTTATCCACAGCTTCTGTGGATTGTCCCGAGCGCTTGCTCTAGCACGGGCGTGCCGGGTTATTTTTCGACTTTACCTGTAAGAAAAAGAGAGTAGAGTGGCGCGCCTTCCGATCTGTCCCACAGTGCTTTATGAAGTTTCGCTCAGTATCAGACTCTGTTACCTCACAACTCCCTCCTGTTACCCCGCCCAAGCGATTTTCCGTGCGTGTGGCCGAATGGCTACTCGACAGCCCGCGCCTGAGTGACAGCCATAATGCCAAGCACCTCGCCGGCCGCCTGCTCAAGCAACCGGCGCGCGAAGGCGTTGTGGCTGCACAAAGCCGCCTCGGCCAGCTGATGTGCCGCGAGTGTGGCAATGCCCGTGACCGACGTATCGGCCACGACCTGTTGCGCCAGGCTGCCCGCGCCGGCGACCTACGTGCGCAACAGGAACTGGGCCTCATCGAAGACTGAGCTGTCCAAGCTCTGACGCCTTGGTTAACCTTCAAGCTTTATCTCATCGGCAGGAGCGGCTATGGCTATGGACTTGACCAGCATTTTGCTTGGTCTTGCGGGGGCTGCCCTGCCGTTGTTGGTATTAGCCTGGCAATTGCAGCGCCGCGCCAGCGTGACGCAGGCGCAAGTGGCATTGCTGCAGGAGCGGCTGGCGATGTCCCTGCTGGCGCAGGATGGCCTGAACGCCCAGCTGGAAACCAGTCGCGATGAAATCGCTGACCTCAGTCAGATCAACACGTCCAGGCAGGCCGAGCTGGCCGCGCTGCGCCGCGAAGTCGAACTGTTGCAGGTCGAGCGCGACGACGCCCGGGACGCCGCGCATGCCTGGAACATCGAGCGTGCTGGCAAAGAGGCTGAGCTGCGCCGTCTCGACGCCCAAGCCGCTTCCCTGCATGCCGAGCTGCGCGAACAACAGGAAAGCCATCAGCAGCGGCTCAGCGACCTCCAGGGCTCGCGGGATGAGTTGCGTGCCCAGTTCGCCGAACTGGCGGGCAAGATCTTCGATGAGCGCGAGCAGCGGTTCGCCGAGACCAGCCAGCAGCGCCTGGGCCAGTTGCTGGATCCGCTGAAAGAGCGCATCCAGTCATTCGAAAAGCGTGTCGAAGAAAGCTACCAGGCTGAGGCGCGGGAGCGTTTCTCGCTGGCCAAGGAGCTGGAGCGCCTGCAGCAGTTGAACCTGCGGTTGAGCGACGAAGCCACCAACCTGACCCGCGCACTCAAGGGGCAGAAAACCCAGGGCAACTGGGGTGAGCTGATCCTTGAGCGGGTGCTGGAACACGCGGGCCTGGAGAAAGGCCGCGAGTACCAGACCCAGGTCACGCTCAAAGGGCCTGACGGCGAGCGGTTCCAGCCGGACGTCATCATCTACTTGCCGGGCGACAAGCAGGTGGTGGTCGACTCCAAGGTCAGCCTGACGGCTTACCAGCAGTACGTGGCGGCTGATGATGAGGCCATCGGCCAGATCGCCCTCAAGCAACATGTGCTGTCCCTGCGCACCCATGTCAAAGGCTTGTCCGGCAAGGACTACAAGCGTCTCGACGGCTTGCACAGCCTGGATTTCGTTTTACTGTTCGTGCCGATCGAAGCGGCGTTTTCGGCCGCCTTGCAGGCTGAGCCGAGCCTGTTTCAAGAGGCGTTCGACCGCAACATCGTCATCGTCAGCCCGACCACGCTGCTGGCAACGCTGCGGGTGATCGACAGCCTTTGGAAGCAGGAGCGCCAAAGCCAGAACGCCCGGGAAATTGCCGAGCGCGCCGGCTGGCTGTACGACAAATTCGTCTTGTTCATTCAGGACCTGGACGAAGTCGGCAATCGCTTGCAACAACTGGACAAGGCCTACAGCTCCGCGCGCAACAAACTCACAGAAGGGCGCGGCAACCTGGTCAGCCGCAGTGAACAGCTGAAATTGCTGGGCGCTCGGGCGAGCAAGAGCCTGCCGGCGGATCTGCTGGAGCGGGCGATGACGGATGTGGATGGGTTGGCGGAGTTGCCGGAATAGGACAAAGATCGTCCGCGTTCGGACGATCTTTTTAAAGCGGCAAATGCTTGCTCAACAACGCCCTCAGCGCCGCCGGCTTAACCGGTTTGGCCAGGTACCCAAGCCCCGCCGCATGCACCTGGGCGACCATCTCCGGCCGACCATCGGCGCTAATCACCACCCCGGCACCGGCTCGCCCAGACGAGTGCGTAGCCAGGCCATCAATTCGGTGCCGGTTTCGCCGTCGTCCAGGTGGTAATCGACCAGCGCCAGTTGCGGGCGCATCCCTTCGCTGAGCAGGGCCGCGCACTCATCGCGATTGCGCGCAGTCCACACCTGGCAGCCCCAGCGGGTCAGCAGGCTGTTCATGCCGATAAGGATGCTGTCCTCGTTGTCGACGCAGAGCACCTGGGCGCCACTCAACAATTTGCCGTTAAGCTCGGCAGTCTTGACCGGCAACGCCGCCTGCGCCCGGGCCAAAGGCACGCACACGCTGAACACACTGCCACGCCCCGGCCGTGAACGCACTTGCAGGCGATGGCCTAAAACCCGACACAGGCCGTCGGCAATCGCCAGGCCCAGGCCCAGGCCTTTCTCGGCGCGAGTCTGATGGCTGTCCAGGCGTTTGAATTCTTCGAAAATGACCTTCTGCTTGTCCTCGGCAATGCCCGGCCCGCGATCCCAGACCTCCAGCCACACCTCGCCCCGGCGTCGCCGGACGCCCAGCAGCACCGGGCCTTTGGCATAACGGAAAGCGTTGGTAAGGAAATTCTGCAAAATGCGCCGCAGCAATTTGATGTCGCTTTCGACCCGCAACTTGCTGCCGCGCACGCGGAACTTCAGGCCCTGGTCCCTGGCGAGTGCCTCTGAACTCCGCACCCAGCACGTCGAACAGCTCATTGAGCTCGAACGGCTTCGAATCGGAGTTGATCTTGCCGTTTTCCAGGCGGGAAATGTCCAGCAAGTCGCTGATCAGGTCTTCGGCAGAGCGCAACGAGGTGTCCAGGTGCTGTACCAGTTTCTGTGCTTCGCTGGACAGGCCGTCATCCTGGTGGGAGAGGGCGGCGGAGAACAGTCGTGCGGCGTTCAGCGGCTGCATCAGGTCGTGACTGACCGCCGCGAGAAAGCGCGTCTTGGACTGATTGGCAGACTCGGCGGTACCTTTGGCCTCGGTGAGGGCGACGTTGAGTTGCGACAGTTCGTGGGTGCGTTCGGTCACCCGGCGTTCCAGGCCTTCATTGGCTTCGGTCAGCGCCTGTTCGGCCTCACGGAACGCGGTGATGTCGGTGAAACTCATGACGAAGCCGCCACCGGGCATCGGGTTGCCGATCAGCTCGATCACCCGGCCATTCGGAAACAGCCGCTCGGACGTGTGGGCGCGGCCCTGGCGCATCCAGTGCAGGCGGCGGGCGACGTGCACTTCAGCTTCACCCGGGCCACACAGGCCGCGCTCGGCGTTGTGCCGAATGATGTCGGCAATCGGCCGGCCGACGCTGATCAAACCGTCCGGGTAGTTGAACAGTTCGAGGTAGCGCCGGTTCCACGCCACCAGCTTCAGCGACTGGTCGACCACGCTGATGCCCTGGGTGATGTTCTCGATCGCGCCTTGCAGCAACGCACGGTTGAATTGCAGGACTTCGGAGGCTTCGTCGGCGATTCGGACGACATCCTCGAGTTGCATCTCGCGGCCTTCGATCGCCGCTTTCACCACGGCGCGAGTCGACGAGGCACCCAGCACGCCCGCCAGCAAGCGCTCGGTGTGGGCGATCCACTCGCCGTCGGCATTCTGGTTCGGGTTGAAGCCTTTGCCCTGGCGATAGGCGAAGCGGATGAAACTCTGGCGGGCACGTTCCTCACCGACAAAGCGTGCGGCCAGCTGCAGCAGGTCGTCGATCTGCACCGCCAGCATCGAGCGTGCGCTTGGCCGGGCGCTGATTTCCTGGCCAATGAATCGACCGGCCTGCCAGTGTTCGGACACCCGTGTGCGCGACAGTACCGAGACCCAGGCGAATAACGTGAAGTTGCCCACCAGCGAGAGCACCACCCCTTGAGTCAGTGGAGTGATGGGCAGATTCAGCGGATTGCTCTGCAGCCAGGCCAGGCCGGGGAAGGTACTCAGCGACCAGCCCAGGCTGTGCGCCGCGATCGGCAGCACCAGGGTGTAGAACCAGAGAAAGGTCCCGGCGGCCAGGCCGGCGAAGACGCCGCGGCGGTTGGCCTGCTTCCAGTAAAGTGCGCCCAGCATGGCGGGGGCCAGTTGCGTCACGGCGGCAAAAGCGATCTGGCCGATGGTCGCCAGGCTCGCGGTGGAGCCCAGCAGGCGATAGCTGACGTACGCCAGCAGCAGGATCACCACAATGCTGACCCGGCGTACCGACAGCATCCACTGGCGGAACACTTCGAACGGGCGCTCGGCATTGTTGCGCCGCAGCAACCATGGCAACAGCATGTCGTTGGAAACCATGGTCGACAGCGCGACACTCGCCACGATCACCATACCGGTCGCCGCCGAGGCACCGCCAATAAACGCCAGCAGCGCCAGGGCAGGGTGGGCCTGGGCCAGCGGCAGGCTGATGACGAACGAATCCGGCAGCACCGAGCTGGGCAGCAGCATCTGCCCGGCCAGGGCGATCGGCACGACAAACAGCGCGGCCAGGGCCAGATAGGCCGGAAACACCCACTTGGCCAGGCGCAGATCCTGCGGGTCGATGTTTTCCACTACGGTCACGTGGAATTGCCTGGGCAGGCAGATGATCGCCATCATCGCCACCCCGGTCTGCACGATCATCGATGGCCAGTTGATCGTCTCCTTCCAGTACTGCTCCAGGCGGGGGCCAGCATGGCCTGGTCAAACAGGTCTTCGAAACCGTCGTACAAACCATAAGTCACGAACGCACCCACCGCGAGGAAGGCGAACAGCTTGACCAGCGATTCAAAGGCAATGGCCAGCACCATGCCGCGGTGGTGTTCGGTGGCGTCGAGGTTGCGAGTGCCGAACACAATGGTGAACAGTGCCAGCACCAGTGACACAATCAATGCAGTGTCCTGGGCGCGGGTGCCCATGGCGTCGGCACCGGCACCGATCAGCAGGTTGACGCCGAGAACGATGCCTTTGAGTTGCAAGGCTATATAAGGCAGAACGCCGACCAGGCAGATCAGCGCGACCACCACCGCCAGGGTTTGCGATTTACCGTAGCGCGCGGCAATGAAGTCGGCGATGGAAGTGATGTTTTCCTGTTTGCTGATCATCACCATTTTTTGCAGAACCCACGGCGCGCCCACCAACAGCAGGATCGGCCCGAGGTAAATCGGCAGGAATGACCATAGTTGCTCGGCGGCCTGGCCGACCGCGCCGAAGAATGTCCAACTGGTGCAATAAACCGCCAGCGACAGGCTGTACACCCAGGCACGCATACGCGGCGGCAAAGGTGCGCTGCGACGGTCGCCGTAGAAGGCGATGGCGAACATGATGGCCATATAGGCCAGGGCGACGGCGGCGATCAGCCCGCTGGACAACGACATGCAACACTCCTGACAGAAGACCTCCCGGCACTCCTGCCCGGGCGGACAGTCTCGCATGCGCGGGGCGGTTAGTCAGTGTCGACCAAGGTCGTGGAGCGGCGGGGTGTCGCAGTCCGTATGCAGGCCCGTGTCACTGCCCCAGCGCAATATCAACCAACTGGTGCAACTCCTCCACCTCCAGCGCCGCCGCTGAAAACAGGATGCGAAACACGGTCGGTGCCGCCAGCAAATTGATCAGCCGATCAACGCTCGGCGCCTGCTCATCGGGATGCCGCTCAATGATCGTCTGCAATTGCGCGCCAATAATCGTCACGCAATACCCCGGCGTCGCGCTCGCCTGCACGTCGCGCATCATGTTGCGGCCGGGCTCGGAACTCATCTCGTCGAGATACTGTTCGGCCCAGGCGCGAATATCGCTGCGCAAGCTGCCGGTTTCTGCTGGCTCGATGTCCGGGCGCATGCGGGCGAGGGCGACGTCAGCCAATAACGCCGCCAGATCGCCCCAGCGCCGATAGATCGTCGACGGCGTAACCCCCGCGCGCGCCGCTATTTGCGGGACGGTCACGGTTGAGCGCTCCTGCTCTTGCAGAAGCGCGTGGACTGCCGAATGTATCGACTCTTGCACCCGGGCACTGCGGCCGCCTGGGCGTAAACCTTCTCTAATAGCCATGGGGCAGACCTTAACACAAAGAATTTGCTTTAAGAGCAAGCCGAGAGCACACTCCGCAAAAGCAAAAAATTAGCTTTTGCGGAGTGTGCACATGACCAGCCTTGCGTCCCATCGATCCAGCCTGTGGTTTCTGGCGATTACCTTACTGAGTTTTCTCGCGGCTTCCACGGCACCGACGCCGCTGTATCACCTGTATCAGGAGCATCTGCATTTTTCAGCGGCTACCTTGACCGTGATTTTCGGGGTCTACGCCATCAGTTTGCTCGTCGCGTTGCTCACCGTGGGGTCGCTATCGGATTTCCTGGGGCGCAAGCCGGTGATTTTTACCGCCGTGATGCTGAACATCCTCGCGATGCTGCTGTTTATCAAGGCCGACTCGGTTGCCTGGTTGATTGCCGCCCGCGTCCTGCAGGGCTTCGCCACCGGCATGGCCACGGCGGTGTTGAGCGCCGCATTGCTGGATGCCAATCGCCAGCAAGGGCCGTTGATCAACAGTGTGGCGCCGTTGCTGGGCATGGCACTGGGCGGCATGGGTTGTGGGCTGCTGGCCGAATTCGCCCCGGCGCCATTGCAACTGACGTACTGGCTGTTGCTGGCGTTGTTTGTGTTGCAGGCGCTGTATGTCTGGCGTTTGCCGGAAAGCGTCAGCCGACAAACCGGTGCCTGGGCGTCGTTGCGGCCGACCTTGCATGTGCCGCCCCAGGCCCGGCGCACCTTGTGGATGGTGTTGCCGATCAACACAGCGGTCTGGGCCCTCGGTGGTTTCTACGCATCCCTGGCCCCTTCGCTGGTGCGCACCGCGACCGGCTCCACGTCGAACCTGATTGGCGGTGCGACGGTTGCGGCATTGACGGTGACCGGAGCCCTGATGATCTACTGCCTGCGCAACCGGCCAGGCGACAAGGTGCTGCAACTGGGCGCCACCCTGCTGCCAGCCGGCGTCGCGTTGATCCTGATCGCCGTGCACACTGCCAGCCTGGCGCTGTTCTTTGTCGGCACCCTGGTGGCAGGGTGCGGTTTTGGCGCGGGTTTTCTTGGCGCGGTGCGCAGCCTCGTACCGCTGGCCTTGCCCCACGAGCGGGCCGGGTTAATGTCGGCGTTCTACGTGCTCAGCTATCTGGCGTTCTGCCTGCCGGCGTTGCTGGCCGGCAGCCTGACTCGCACCTTCGGCCTGGTGGCCTCCACCGACGCCTATGGTGCGGTATTGATAATACTGGCGCTGGGGGCGTTGTTTGCGCTGGTGCGCCAGCCGCCAGTGAAAGTGTGTAGCGAGGTCCGGTAATCGGTATGGCCTATATCTGCAAAACAGATAACAGTTAGAGATATTACCCGTTATATAGATATTCGATTCGGTTCTACCATGGACTCAACCTCACCAGAGGACAGGAGTTCGCCATGACATGCACCACCCTCAAGCCCTTCACTCAGTTGCAGCACCCCCGCGAAGTCGTTCGCCAGTTCACGCCGAACTGGTTCGCCGCCACCATGGGCACCGGCGTATTGGCCCTGGCGCTTGCTCAGCTGCCATTTAACCTGCCGGGCCTGCGCGCTGCAGCCGAAGCGCTGTGGCTGTTCAATATCGGTTTGTTCGCGTTGTTCACCGTGCTGTATGCGGCGCGCTGGACGTGGTTTTTTCACGAGGCGCGGCGCATCTTCGGGCATTCCACGGTATCGATGTTCTTCGGCACCATTCCCATGGGCCTGGCGACCATCATCAACGGTTTCCTGGTGTTCGGCTTGCCGCGCTGGGGTGAGGGCGTGATTCAACTGGCCGAGGTGCTGTGGTGGCTGGACGTGGCGATGGCGCTGGCGTGCGGGGTGTTGATTCCCTACATGATGTTCACCCGGCAAGAGCACAGCATCGACCAGATGACCGCCGTCTGGCTGTTGCCGGTGGTTGCGGCGGAGGTGGCCGCGGCCAGTGGTGGCTTGCTCGCGCCGCACCTGGCCGACGCACATTCGCAGCTGGTGGTGCTGGTGACCAGCTACGTACTCTGGGCCTTCTCCCTGCCAGTGGCCTTCAGCATCCTGACCATCCTGATGCTGCGCATGGCCCTGCATAAACTGCCTCACGAAAACATGGCCGCTTCGAGCTGGCTGGCGCTGGGCCCCATTGGTACCGGTGCGCTCGGCATGTTGCTGCTGGGCGGCGATGCACCGGCGATCTTCGGGGCCAATGCAATGGGCGGTGTCGGGGAAATAGCTGCCGGCCTGGGCCTGATCGCCGGGATCACGCTGTGGGGGTTCGGCCTGTGGTGGATGCTGATTGCGCTGCTGATCACTGTGCGCTACCTGCGTGCGGGCATTCCGTTCAACCTGGGCTGGTGGGGCTTCACCTTTCCCCTCGGCGTGTATGCCCTGGCCACCTTGAAACTGGCCAGCGTCCTGAACCTGATGTTCTTCAGCCTGTTCGGCTGCCTGCTGGTGGCCATGCTCGCGGTGATGTGGCTGATCGTCGGTAAACGCACGGTGCAAGGCGCGTGGCGCGGCGAGCTGTTTGTCTCACCTTGCATTGCAGGTTTAAGGAAATAAACGGCGAACACAGGTAATTTGTGGCCTGAATCAGGATTTGTCACTCCAAGTACTGTATGCACTGGTTTGCACGCCACTCATTACCCAAAATCATAACGGGGACACACGGAAGATGAGTCATCCCTCACAGTTCACCTTGCTGCGCACCCGGCGTTTCCTGCCGTTTTTCGTGACACAGTCTCTTGGGGCATTCAACGACAACATATTCAAACAGTCGCTGATCCTCGCCATCCTGTACAAGTTGACCATTGATGGCGATCGCTCGATCTGGGTCAATCTGTGTGCGTTGCTGTTTATCCTGCCGTTTTTCCTGTTCTCGGCGCTGGCCGGCCAGTTCGGCGAGAAGTTTGCCAAAGACGCGCTGATCCGCCTGATCAAGCTCGGGGAAATCGCCATCATGGCGGTAGGCGCTGTGGGTTTCATGTTCGACCACCTGTGGTTGATGCTGCTGGCGCTGTTTGCCATGGGCACTCACTCCGCGCTGTTTGGTCCGGTGAAATACTCGATCCTGCCCCAGGCCTTGCGTGATGAGGAGCTGGTGGGCGGCAACGGGCTAGTGGAGATGGGCACCTTCCTGGCGATTCTCGCGGGCACCATCGGCGCCGGCATCATGATGTCGTCCAGTCATTACGCACCGATTGTTTCCACCGCGATCATCGGCGTGGCCGTGCTCGGCTACCTCGCCAGTCGCAGCATTCCGCGAGCGGCGGCGGCAACGCCGCAAATGCGCCTGAACTGGAACATCTTCAGCCAATCCTGGGCGACCCTGAAACTCGGTCTGGGCCAGACCCCGGCGGTGTCGCGCTCGATTGTCGGCAACTCGTGGTTCTGGTTTGTCGGGGCGATTTATCTGACGCAGATCCCGGCCTACGCCAAGGAGTGGATGCACGGCGACGAAACCGTGGTCACGCTGATCCTGACCGTGTTTTCGGTCGGTATTGCTTTGGGGTCGATGCTTTGCGAGAAGCTCTCCGGGCGCAAAGTCGAGATCGGTCTGGTGCCGTTCGGCTCATTCGGTCTGACCGTGTTCGGGCTGCTGCTGTGGTGGCATTCCGGTGGAATCCCGGACAGCGTCACCGGCCACAGCTGGATTGAGGTACTGGGTTTCGTCCACACCTGGGCGGTATTGATCGACATTCTCGGTCTCGGCGTTTTCGGCGGTTTCTACATCGTGCCGCTGTACGCCCTGATCCAGTCGCGTACCGCCGAGAATGAGCGGGCGCGGGTGATCGCGGCCAACAACATTCTCAACGCACTGTTTATGGTGGTGTCGGCCATTGTTTCGATCGTGTTGTTGAGCGTGGCGAAACTGTCGATCCCGCAGCTGTTCCTTGTGGTCTCGTTGCTGAACATCGGTGTCAACGCCTACATCTTCAGGATTGTTCCCGAGTTCAGCATGCGTTTCATGATCTGGTTGCTCAGCCATTCCATGTACCGTGTCGAGCATCGCAACCTCGAAGCAATCCCGGATGAAGGCGCAGCGTTGCTGGTGTGCAACCACGTATCGTTCGTCGACGCCTTGCTGATTGGTGGCGCGGTGCGTCGGCCGATTCGCTTTGTCATGTACTACAAGATCTACAACCTGCCGGTGCTGAACTTTATCTTTCGCACGGCGGGGACAATTCCTATCGCTGGGCGCCAGGAAGACATTCAGATCTACGAAAAAGCCTTCACCCGCATCGCTCAGTATCTGAAGGACGGTGAGCTGGTGTGCATCTTCCCGGAAGGCAAGTTGACGGCTGATGGTGAGATGAACGAGTTCAAGGGTGGGCTGACGCGCATTCTCGAAGAGACGCCGGTGCCGGTGATTCCGCTGGCATTGCAGGGGTTGTGGGGGAGTTTCTTCAGTCGCGATCCGAACAAGGGTGTGTTCCGTCGCTTGTGGTCGCGGGTGACGTTGGTGGCCGGGGCCGCAGTGCCCGTCGAGGGCGCCGAGCCGGCCAAGCTGCAACACCTGGTGGGCGAGCTGCGGGGTGCGGTGCGCTGAATCAGTCGCCGCGGGCCGCGTGATCAGCGTGCCCGCAGGCGAACTCAGCCCGCCATCGCCAAGCGATTACGGCCTTCACGCTTGGCCACATACAGCGCGCTATCGGCACGTCGCACCAGGCTCTCGGCCGATTCGCCCGGCAACAGCGTCGAGCATCCCAGGCTGACAGTCAGCTCAAGTAACTGGCCATCGGCGTAATACTCCGCCGCCTGCGCCGCATAACGCAAACGCTCACCAACCATTGCCGCCGCCTCACGGCTGGTGTTGGACAGCAGTATCAGAAACTCTTCTCCGCCATAACGAAACACCATGTCGACATTGCGCAGTTGCCCTTTGATCGACGCGGCAACGGCTTTGAGCACGTCATCGCCGGCGCGGTGACCATGACTGTCGTTAACCCGTTTGAAATGGTCGATGTCGAGCATCAGCACCGACAACGGTTGCAGGTGCCGGCGTGACATTTCGATCTCGCGTTGCAGGGTCTGTTCCATGGCGATGCGATTGCCAGCGCCGGTCAACGGATCGCGCAACGCGCTTTGAGTGGCGGCGCGGTAGAGCAGGGCATTGCGCATCGGATAGAGCAGTGACGAAAGCAGCGATTCGAGATTGCCTTGTTCCTGATCGTTGAAGCGCTGATTGCGGCGGAACACCAGTTCGCCCATGTGCTCGCCTTCGTGGCTCAGGCTGTAGCTGACGGAATGATGACCACGAGCGCCGAATTCCAGGCGCAGGTCGCTGCCTTGGTGCACGTAGCTCAAGGCGTCCAGCGGAACGAGACGCTGAACTTCTCGGAAAAAAAGACCGAGGATCCGCTGCGGTTCAAGGCTGGTTTGCAGTTGCAGGCTCAGTTGCTGACGCAATTGCGCAAGACTGGTCGGCCGCTCCAGCAAGGGAGGCAGTTGACCAAAGCCCAGGCGTTGCAATTTGGCGCTGTCGAAGTCAATTGCATTGGTCTGGGAGGGTGATTTCATATGGCGTGAGCCCCTAAGCAGTAAGTCTGTCTTACAGGCTGGGTGAGAGCGGCTATGGGCTGCGCGTCATACTGATCCATCAGTCCCGTAGGACATTTGGCGTAAGTTTAGTCTGCCTGATGACGATTAGTAAGCTATCGACTGGAGCCCTGCCCCTATCTGCTATCACTCGCGTGTCTGAGCAAAATTAGAGCGAAACTCATGCCATTCGGTTCATTTGAATAAAAATTACTTTAAATCAACAGGTTGTCCGCTGGCTAAGGCGTTTGGTCAGGAACCGGCGACGGATGTTTGACTTAAAATAGGCTCAGTTGCGTGGCCCGACAGGTGCCGCGGCGAAAAGCCGGCGCGGCACGCAAGGCGACGTGCGGTATCACTGGGCGTTAAAGGCCTGCCCGTTGATACCCGAACTGTCCGGGCCCATCAGGTAGAGATAGACCGGCATGATCTCTTCGGGGGTCGGGTTGTTCAGCGGGTTTTCCCCAGGGTAAGCCTGGGCGCGCATGCTGGTGCGGGTCGCGCCCGGGTTGATGCTGTTGGAGCGCACCGGCGCAACGGTATCGACCTCGTCGGCCAGCGTTTGCATCAGGCCTTCGGTGGCGAACTTGGACACACCGTAAGCGCCCCAGTACGCCCGGCCCTTGCGCCCGACGCTGCTGGAGGTGAACACCACCGAGGCGTCCTGGGACAGCTTGAGCAGCGGCAGCAGGGTGCTGGTAAGCATGAACATGGCATTGACGTTGACTTGCATGACGCGCATGAAGTTTTCGCCCGACAGCTGTTCGATCGGCGTACGCGGGCCAATGATCGAGGCGTTGTGCAGCAGGCCGTCGAGGTGGCCGAACTCTGCTTCGATCATCGCCGCCAGCTCATCGTATTGATGGGGCAGGGCGGTTTCGAGGTTGAACGGGATGACGGCCGGTTGCGGGTGGCCAGCGGCTTCGATCTCGTCGTAGACCTGGGTCAGGTTGGCTTCGGTCTTGCCCAGCAGCAATACGGTTGCGCCATGCGCGGCGTAGGTTTTCGCAGCCGCAGCGCCAATGCCGCGCCCTGCACCGGTGACCAGAATGACCCGGTCCTTGAGCAATTCAGGGCGGGCGGAATAATCAAACATAAAAAACCTCGACTAAAACAAAAACAGATCGCGGCGCGGCCATCGCGGGCAAGCCCGCTCCCACAAGGATTGAAGGTGCACACATTTCGTATCCACCAACAAAAACCTGTGGGAGCGGGCTTGCCCGCGAAGGCGTCAGCATTCACACCACATCCCCAGAGTCTGGAACCAGCTTTCAGCAACTGCAGAGCGCGCTATCGAGCACCTTGCGCAATTCCGACGGATGATCCACCACCACGTCCGCGCCCCAATGCCGCGGGTTGTCGTCAGGATGAATGTAGCCAAACGTCACCGCCGCCGTTTTTGTGCCGGCATCGCGGCCCGATTCGATATCACGCAGATCATCGCCCACAAACAGAACCGTCGATGGATCCAGATCAAGCATCTTGCACGCGAGGATCAACGGCTCGGGATCAGGCTTGCTGTTTTTCACGTGATCCGGGCAGATCAACAGCGCCGAACGCTCGGCCAGCCCCAATTGCCGCATGATCGGTTCGGCAAAGCGCAGTGGTTTGTTGGTGACCACACCCCATACCAGATTGGCCTTCTCGATATCAGCGAGTAGTTCGCCCATGCCGTCGAACAGTTTGCTGTGCACGGCACAACCGACCAGATAACGCTCGAGGAACTCCAGACGCAGCGCCTCGAAGCCCGGCGACTCCGGATCCATCGAAAACGTCACCGCGACCATGGCTTTGGCGCCGCCGGAAATCTCGTCGCGGATGTGCTTGTCGTTGATCGGCGGCAAGCCGCGATCCGCGCGCATTGCCTGGCAGATGGCGATGAAGTCCGGCGCCGTGTCGAGCAGGGTGCCGTCCATGTCGAAAAGGACTGCTCTGATGGCCATCGGCTTACTCCTCGCGCAGGGTCTGGATCATGTAGTTGACGTCTACGTCGTTGGCCAGCTTGTAATGCTTGGTCAGCGGGTTGTAAGTCAGACCGATGATGTCCTTGACGGTCAGGCCGGCCATGCGGCTCCACGCGCCCAGCTCGGACGGACGGATGAACTTCTTGAAGTCGTGAGTGCCGCGCGGCAACAGCTTCATGATGTATTCGGCGCCGATGATGGCGAACAGGTACGCCTTCGGGTTGCGGTTGATGGTCGAGAAGAACACTTGGCCGCCCGGCTTGACCATGCGGAAGCAGGCGCGGATCACCGACGATGGGTCTGGCACGTGTTCGAGCATTTCCAGGCAAGTCACCACGTCGAACTGCTCGGGCATTTCCTCGGCCAGGGCTTCGGCGGTGATCTGCCGGTATTCGACGCTGACGCCGGATTCCAGCTGATGCAGTTGCGCGACCGCCAGCGGCGCTTCGCCCATGTCGATGCCCATCACGGTGGCGCCACGCTGGGCCATGGCTTCGCTGAGGATGCCGCCGCCGCAACCGACGTCGAGGACTTTCTTGCCGGCCAGATTGACCCGCTCGTCAATCCAGTTGACCCGCAGCGGGTTGATGTCGTGCAGTGGCTTGAACTCGCTTTCGCGGTCCCACCAGCGATGGGCCAGGGCTTCGAATTTGGCGATTTCGGCGTGGTCGACGTTGCTCATGTGTTCAATCCTCTAAAACTTGAAAAGGGTTGTAGCCGCGGAGGTTGCTCCGCGGTGTTTACGATTCGGTGTGGCCGCTGATGCGCTGGCCCCAGGCGCGGGCGGTGGCGCCCAGTTGTTGTTCGTCCAGTCGCGTCAGGCGGCGGTCGTCGAGCAGTTGTTTGCCGGCGACCCACAGGTGTTTCACGCAATCGCGACCGGTGGCATAGATAAGTTGTGACACCGGGTCATAGACCGGTTGCTGCGCCAGGCCAGACAGGTCGAAGGCGACGATGTCGGCGGCTTTGCCGATTTCCAGTGAACCAACCTGTGTTTCGATCCCCAGCGCACGCGCGCCATTCAGCGTCGCCATGCGCAGCGCACGATGGGCGTCCAGCGCGGTGGCCGAACCGGCGACGGCTTTCGCCAGCAGCGCGGCGGTGCGGGTTTCGCCGAGCAGGTCGAGATCGTTGTTGCTCGCCGCGCCGTCAGTGCCGACCGCGACATTCACCCCAGCCTGCCACAAACGCTCGACCGGGCAAAAGCCGCTGGCCAGCTTCAGGTTCGACTCCGGGCAGTGAATGACGCTGGTGTTGCTTTCTACCAGCAACGCGAGGTCGTCATCGCTGATCTGGGTCATGTGCACGGCCTGGAAGCGTGGGCCGAGCAGGCCCAGACGGCCGAGACGGGCCAGGGGGCGCTCGCCGCGCTGCTCCAGCGATTGCTGCACCTCAAAAGCGGTTTCGTGGACATGCATGTGGATCGATGCGTCCAGCTCCTCGGCAATCACGCGGATTTTCTCGAGGTTCTCGTCGCCGACGGTGTAGGGTGCATGAGGGCCGAAGGTGATTTTGATCCGCTCGTGATGCTTCAGATCACCGAACAGCTCGACACCCTGACGAATAGCTTCATCGGCGCTGCTGGCACCGGGAATCGGAAAATCAAGGATCGGAATCGCGATCTGCGCGCGAATGCCGCTGTTGTGCACGCGCTCGCTGGCAACCTTCGGGAAGAAGTACATGTCCGAGAAGCAGGTGATGCCACCCTTGATCTGCTCGGCGATGGCCAGATCGGTGCCGTCACGGACAAAATCTTCATCGACCCATTTGGCTTCGGCCGGCCAGATGTGGTTCTCCAGCCAAGTCATCAACGGCAGATCGTCGGCCAGGCCACGGAACAGCGTCATCGCCGCGTGGCCGTGGGCATTGATCAGGCCCGGGCTGAGCAAAACATCCGGTAATTCGCGCACTTCGCGGGCCTCAAGCTTCAATGCTGCGCTGCGTGGGCCGATAAATACGATGCGCCCTTCGCGGATGCCGATGGCGTGCTCCTTGAGGACTACGCCAGCGGGTTCGACAGGTACCAGCCAGGTCGGCAGCAATAACAGGTCGAGCGCAGCGGCAGTGTTCGGCATCGAGGATCGGTTCCAGGGCTTTTGTAAAGGATGGCGAAGTATACCCGAGCGTCTTGGCGGGGGGATCGCTATAATCGGCGGCTTTGTTTCTGAGTGCGGGGTGAGGGATGCGCGATCGACTGTTGGCTGCGGAGAAAGTAAAGGCCATCGATTGGCGAGATGGCGCGCTCCACCTGCTGGATCAGCGTATTTTGCCGTTCGAGGAAACCTGGATTGCCTACACCAGCGCCGCCGGCGTCGCTGAGGCGATTCGCTCGATGGTGGTGCGCGGCGCACCGGCCATCGGTATCAGTGCGGCCTATGGCATTGTGCTCGCAGCCCGCGCGCGGGTCGCTGAAGGTGGCGACTGGTATGCGGCGCTGGAAGAGGATTTCGCCCTGCTGGCAGACTCCCGCCCGACGGCGGTCAATCTGTTCTGGGCGTTGGGGCGCATGCACGATCGCCTTGATCGCTTGAAAGACAATGCTGATCCACTGGCGGCGCTGGAAGCCGAAGCCATCGCCATTCATGAAAGCGACCGCGAAGCCAACCTGACCATGGCGCAACTGGGCGTCGACCTTATCCGCAAGCATCAGGGCAATGCGCAGGCAATTTTGACCCACTGCAATACTGGCGCGCTGGCCACCGGCGGGTTCGGTACGGCGCTGGGTGTCATTCGGGCGGCTTTTATCGAAGGCATGGTTGAACGCGTTTACGCCGACGAAACCCGGCCCTGGCTGCAGGGTTCACGCCTGACCGCGTGGGAACTGGCCAATGAAGGCATTCCGGTGACCCTGAACGCCGACTCCGCGGCCGCGCACATCATGAAAACCAAGGGCGTGACCTGGGTGATCGTCGGCGCTGACCGCATCACCGCCAACGGTGATGTGGCGAACAAGATTGGCACCTATCAACTGGCGGTCAACGCCATGCACCACGGCGTGCGTTTCATGGTCGTGGCGCCGAGTTCGACCATCGACATGAACCTGGCCAGCGGCGACGACATCCCGATTGAGGAGCGTGACGGAGCCGAGTTGCTGGAAGTGGGCGGCAAGCGCGTTGGCGCGGACGTTGAAGCATTCAACCCGGTGTTTGACGTGACGCCGGCGGATCTGATCGATGCGATCGTCACCGAGAAAGGCATCGTCGAGCGCCCGGACACCGCAAAAATGGCCCAGTTGATGTGCCGCAAACGCCTGCATTGATTGGCTCTGACGTCTGTCGGGGCGCCATCGCGGGCAGCTTCACTCCCACAGGTATTGTGATCACTGGAGATCAGTGTGGGAGGTAGTCTGCTGGCGATGAAGCCCTAAAAGTCAATAAACAAGCCTAAACCGATCACAAAATCTTCATTCATTAACTCTCTAAGCCTCTCTCGTCCCCCTTTCAGGCGATTACTGGTCAACTAACTATGCACCATGCGCTTATGGGGGATAGGTGCGTGGCGGCGATTGTGGTAGCATCCGGCGTTTTCCGAGGCAGTCCCACGGGGTTGTCTTCACTGCGCAAATCCAGGGTTCAACTTGTTGATTTGTCGTAAGTCGGCGCATGGCACTCAGTCTGCATCGACGAGCTTCGTGATCCCTATGGATGTGACGAGGTTTCACCAGAAAAAGGAATCGAGCTTCTCATGGGCGAACTGGCCAAAGAAATCCTCCCGGTCAATATCGAAGACGAGCTGAAGCAGTCCTACCTCGACTACGCGATGAGCGTGATCGTCGGCCGTGCACTGCCGGATGCGCGCGATGGCCTCAAGCCCGTGCACCGTCGCGTACTGTTCGCGATGAGCGAGCTGGGCAACGACTTCAACAAGCCGTACAAGAAATCTGCCCGTGTTGTCGGTGACGTGATCGGTAAGTACCACCCTCACGGTGATACTGCGGTGTACGACACCATCGTCCGCATGGCTCAGCCTTTCTCTCTGCGCTACCTGCTGGTAGATGGTCAGGGCAACTTCGGTTCGGTCGACGGCGACAACGCTGCGGCCATGCGATACACCGAAGTGCGCATGACCAAACTGGCGCACGAGCTGCTGGCCGACCTGCACAAAGAAACCGTGGACTGGGTGCCGAACTACGACGGCACCGAGATGATCCCAGCGGTCATGCCGACCCGGATCCCCAACCTGCTGGTCAACGGTTCCAGCGGTATTGCCGTGGGCATGGCGACCAACATTCCGCCGCACAACCTCGGTGAAGTCATCGACGGTTGCCTGGCCCTCATCGACAATCCCGAGCTGACTGTCGACGAGCTGATGCAATACATCCCTGGTCCGGACTTCCCGACCGCTGCGATCATCAACGGTCGCGCCGGCATCATCGAAGCCTACCGCACCGGTCGTGGCCGCATTTACATGCGTGCGCGTTCGATGGTTGAAGACATCGACAAGGTCGGTGGTCGTCAGCAGATCGTTATCACCGAACTCCCTTACCAGTTGAACAAGGCGCGTCTGATCGAGAAGATCGCCGAGCTGGTTAAAGAGAAGAAACTGGAAGGCATCACCGAACTGCGCGACGAGTCCGACAAGGACGGTATGCGCGTCGTGATCGAATTGCGTCGAGGCGAAGTGCCTGAGGTGATCCTCAACAACCTCTACGCCCAGACTCAGTTGCAATCGGTATTCGGCATCAACATCGTGGCGCTGATCGATGGCCGTCCGCGGATCCTCAACCTCAAGGATCTGCTGGAAGCCTTTGTACGTCACCGTCGTGAAGTCGTCACCCGTCGTACCGTGTTCGAGCTGCGTAAAGCCCGCGAACGTGGTCACATCCTGGAAGGTCAAGCGGTTGCCCTGTCGAACATCGACCCGGTCATCGCCCTGATCAAGGCTTCGCCGACACCGTCGGAAGCCAAGGAAGCGCTGATCAGCACGCCTTGGGAATCCTCGGCGGTAGTGGCCATGGTTGAGCGTGCCGGTGCCGATTCTTGCCGTCCGGAAAACCTCGATCCGCAATACGGTCTGCGTGAAGGCAAGTACTTCCTGTCGCCAGAACAGGCGCAAGCCATCCTGGAACTGCGTCTGCACCGCCTGACCGGTCTGGAACACGAAAAGCTGCTGGCCGAGTATCAAGAGATCCTCAACCAGATCGGCGAGCTGATCCGCATCCTCAACAGCGCTGTGCGCCTGATGGAAGTAATCCGCGAAGAACTGGAAGTGATCCGCGCCGAATACGGCGACAAGCGTCGCACCGAGATTCTCGATGCCCGTCTCGACCTGACCCTGGGCGACATGATCCCGGAAGAAGAGCGCGTCGTGACCATTTCCCATGGTGGCTACGCCAAGACCCAGCCATTGGCTGCGTACCAGGCTCAGCGTCGTGGCGGTAAAGGCAAATCGGCCACCGGTATCAAGGATGAGGACTACATCGCTCACCTGCTGGTCGCCAACAGTCACTCCACGCTGTTGCTGTTCTCCAGCAAAGGCAAGGTGTACTGGCTGAAGACCTACGAAATTCCAGAAGCATCGCGTGCCGCGCGTGGTCGTCCGCTGGTCAATCTGCTGCCGCTGGAAGCTGATGAAACCATCACCACCATGCTGCCGGTCGAGGAATACACCGAAGGTCACTTCATCTTCATGGCGACTGCCAAAGGCACCGTGAAGAAGACCCCGCTGGAATCCTTCAGCCGTCAACGCAGCGTTGGCCTGATCGCGCTGGAGCTGGACGAAGGCGACGTATTGATCAGCGCCGCGATCACCGACGGCGAGCGTGAGGTCATGCTGTTTTCCGACGGCGGCAAGGTCACTCGCTTCAAGGAATCCGACGTACGTGCCATGGGCCGTACCGCCCGCGGCGTGCGCGGCATGCGCCTGCCAGAAGGGCAGAAGCTGATTTCGATGCTGATCCCTGAAGAAGGCAGCCAGATTCTCACCGCTTCGGCGCGTGGTTACGGCAAGCGCACGGCGATCTCCGAGTTCCCTGAGTACAAGCGTGGTGGTCAGGGCGTCATCGCCATGGTCAGCAACGATCGCAACGGCCGCCTGGTTGGCGCGGTTCAGGTACTCGATGGCGAGGAGATCATGCTGATTTCCGACCAGGGCACCCTGGTTCGTACCCGAGTCGACGAAGTATCCAGCCTGGGTCGTAACACCCAGGGCGTGACCCTGATCAAGCTGGCCAGCGACGAAACGCTGGTAGGCCTGGAGCGGGTTCAGGAGCCGTCGGAAGTCGAGGGCGAAGAACTGGAAGAAGGTGAAGAAGGTGCAGTGTTCGACGGTGAAGTCGTGATCGACGACGCTGGTGAAGACCAGCAACTCGATGCCGCTGCTGACGAAGAACCGCAGGAATAAGCGGGCACACAGGGGGCGGATGAAAATTCGCCCCCTTGTTGTTTGTCTCTCTGGAATTAATGATGCCTGTAGGAGCGAGCTTGCTCGCGATGGACGTCAACGATGACGCGGGTTTTCTGATTAAACCCGGCGTCTTCGAATCCATCGCGAGCAAGCTCGCTCCTACAGTTGATCGCGCCAGCCATTCGCGGGACGATCACACCGTACTATTGCGTGACTACCACCAAATCAGAGCGAGATTGGATGTGAGCAAGCGAGCCTATAACTTCTGCGCCGGTCCTGCGGCGCTTCCTGAAGCTGTCCTGAAGCGCGCCCAGGGTGAACTCCTTGATTGGCACGGCAAGGGTCTGTCGGTCATGGAAATGAGCCATCGCAGTGATGAGTTCGTGTCCATTGCCACCCAGGCCGAGCAGGACCTGCGTGACCTGCTGAATATCCCTTCGAACTATAAAGTGCTGTTTCTGCAAGGTGGCGCCAGCCAGCAGTTCGCGCAGATTCCACTGAACCTGTTGCCGGAAAGCGGCACTGCCGACTATATCGATACAGGCATCTGGTCGCAGAAAGCCATCGAAGAAGCCTCGCGCTACGGTCACGTCAACGTCGCCGCCACCGCCAAGCCTTACGACTATTTCGCCATTCCCGGCCAGAACGAGTGGAACCTGTCGAAAGACGCCGCTTACGTTCACTACGCGCCGAACGAAACCATCGGCGGTCTGGAATTCCAGTGGATCCCGGAAACCGGTGATGTGCCGCTGGTGGCCGACATGTCTTCGGACATTCTTTCGCGTCCGGTTGATGTCTCGCGTTTCGGCATGATCTACGCCGGTGCACAGAAGAACATCGGCCCGAGCGGCATCGTCGTCAACATCATCCGCGAAGACTTGCTCGGCAAGGCGCGCTCGCTGTGCCCGACCATGCTCGACTACA
The DNA here is from genome assembly GCF_016651255.1 of Pseudomonas sp. TH10. Lineage (GTDB taxonomy): Bacteria > Pseudomonadota > Gammaproteobacteria > Pseudomonadales > Pseudomonadaceae > Aquipseudomonas. The sequence continues at coordinate 3,042 of NZ_JAEKEG010000016.1, read as the reverse complement.
AAGTCGCGGCCGATAACGGTTCGATGTACAACACGCCGCCGACCTTGGCCTGGTATCTGTCGGGTCTGGTCTTCCAGTGGCTGAAAGAGCAGGGCGGCGTTGAAGCCATCGCCCAACTCAACGACGTCAAACAGCGCACGCTGTACGACTTCATCGACGCCAGCGGCCTCTACAGCAACCCGATCAACAAGTCGGACCGCTCGTGGATGAACGTGCCGTTCCGCTTGGCTGATGACCGTCTGGACAAGCCGTTCCTGGTCGGTGCCGACGAGCGCGGTCTGCTCAACCTCAAGGGTCACCGCTCGGTGGGCGGCATGCGCGCCTCCATCTATAACGCTGTCGACATCACCGCGGTCAACGCGCTGGTGGCATACATGGCTGAATTCGAGAAGGAACACGGCTGATGTCCGAGCAAGAACTCAAGGCACTGCGCGTTCGCATTGACGCTCTGGACACCAAAGTCCTCGAGCTGATCAGTGAGCGTGCGCGTTGCGCCCAGGAAGTCGCGCGAGTAAAGATGGCCTCGCTGGCCGAAGGCGAAGTGCCGGTGTTCTATCGTCCTGAGCGTGAAGCCCAGGTGCTCAAGCGCGTGATGGAGCGTAACCAGGGGCCGCTGGGCAACGAAGAGATGGCGCGGTTGTTTCGCGAGATCATGTCCTCGTGCCTGGCCCTCGAGCAGCCGCTGAAAGTGGCCTACCTCGGCCCTGAAGGCACATTCACCCAGGCCGCGGCCATGAAGCACTTCGGTCACGCAGTGATCAGCAAGCCAATGGCGGCGATCGACGAAGTGTTCCGTGAAGTGGCGGCGGGTGCGGTTAATTTTGGCGTGGTGCCGGTGGAAAACTCCACCGAAGGCGCGGTCAACCACACGCTGGACAGCTTCCTTGAACACGACATGGTGATCTGCGGTGAAGTTGAGCTGCGTATCCACCATCACCTGTTGGTCGGTGAAAACACCAAGACCGACAGCATCAGCCGCATCTATTCCCATGCCCAGTCTTTGGCCCAGTGCCGCAAGTGGCTTGATGCGCATTACCCGAATGTCGAGCGCGTGGCGGTGTCGAGCAACGCCGAAGCGGCCAAGCGGGTTAAAGGCGAGTGGAACTCGGCAGCGATTGCCGGCGACATGGCGGCTGGTCTGTATGGCTTGACCCGTCTGGCCGAGAAGATCGAAGACCGTCCGGACAACTCGACGCGCTTCCTGATGATCGGTAACCAGGAAGTGCCGCCGACCGGTGACGACAAGACCTCGATCATTGTGTCGATGAGCAACAAGCCTGGCGCGCTCCACGAGCTGCTGGTGCCTTTCCACGACAATGGTATCGACCTGACCCGTATCGAAACTCGTCCGTCGCGCAGCGGCAAATGGACCTATGTGTTCTTCATCGACTTCGTCGGCCATCACCGTGATCCGTTGATCAAAGGTGTATTGGAAAAGATCAGTCAGGAAGCCGTGGCACTCAAAGTGCTGGGCTCCTACCCCAAAGCAGTTCTCTAAGGGCGATAGCACATGAGTGGCAATTTCCTCGCTCTGGCACAGCCGGGCGTGCAACAACTTTCGCCGTACGTTCCGGGCAAGCCTGTGGACGAACTGGCGCGCGAGCTGGATCTGGATCCGGCAAAAATCGTCAAACTGGCGAGCAATGAAAACCCGCTGGGCGCCAGTCCGAAAGCCTTGGCGGCGATCCGTGAAGAGTTGGCCGAGCTGACCCGCTATCCGGACGGTAACGGTTTTGCGCTGAAATCCCTGCTGGCCGAGCAGTGCCGTGTCGAACTGAATCAGGTCACTCTGGGCAACGGCTCCAACGACATTCTTGAGCTGGTGGCGCGCGCCTATCTGGCGCCGGGCCTGAATGCCGTGTTCAGCGAGCACGCTTTTGCGGTGTATCCGATTGCCACTCAGGCCGTCGGCGCTCAGGCCAAAGTGGTTCCGGCCAAAGAATGGGGGCATGACCTGCCTGCGATGCTTGCCGCCATCGACGCCAACACCCGCGTGGTGTTCATCGCCAACCCGAACAACCCGACCGGCACCTGGTTCGGCGCTGAAGCGCTGGACGAGTTCCTGCAGGATGTTCCGGAGCATGTGTTGGTGGTGTTGGATGAGGCGTACATCGAATACGCCGAAGGCAGCGATCTGCCGGACGGTCTGGATTTCCTCGCCGCTTACCCAAATCTGCTGGTTTCGCGCACTTTCTCCAAAGCCTATGGCCTGGCGGCATTGCGTGTTGGCTACGGTTTGTCTACCGCCGTAGTGGCCGATGTGCTCAATCGGGTGCGCCAGCCATTCAACGTCAACAGCCTCGCCCTCGCCGCGGCCTGTGCGGCGTTGCAGGACAGCGACTACCTGGCTGAAAGCCGACGCCTGAACGAAGCCGGCATGCAGCAGCTGCGAGCGGGTTTCCGTGAGCTGGGTCTGGGCTGGATCGAGTCCAAAGGCAATTTTATCTGCGTGGACCTGGGTCGCGTCGCGGCGCCGGTCTTCCAGGGTTTGCTGCGTGAAGGCGTGATCGTGCGGCCGGTGGCCAACTACGGCATGCCGAACCACCTGCGCATCACCATCGGCTTGCCTGCCGAAAACAGCCGCTTCCTCGAGGCGCTGACCAAGGTTCTGGCCCGTGGTTGATGTCACTGCACTGCAACCTGCGGCGCCTATGATCGGGCGCCTGGTGGTGGTCGGCCTGGGCTTGATCGGTGGTTCCTTTGCCAAGGGGCTGCGCGAAAGTGGCCTGTGCCGCGAAGTGGTGGGGGTCGATCTTGATCCGCAGTCGCGCAAACTGGCGGTTGAGCTGGGTGTGGTGGATCGCTGCGAAGAAGACCTGGCGCTGGCCTGTCAGGGCGCCGACGTGATCCAGCTCGCCGTGCCGATCCTGGCCATGGAGAAAATGCTCGTCCGGTTGGCCGGCATGGACCTGGGCCAGGCGATCCTGACCGATGTCGGCAGCGCCAAGGGCAACGTGGTGCGTGCGGCCACCGAGGCGTTCGGCGGCATGCCGTCGCACTTCGTGCCGGGGCATCCGATTGCCGGTTCCGAGCAGAGCGGGG
>NZ_JAEKEG010000015.1 GCF_016651255.1 Pseudomonas sp. TH10 | reverse complement strand
TGGCCTCCTGCCCGGTGACCAACAATAAAAAATGCACCAGCCGAGAGGTAAGCATGAAAACAACAGCTCACGAGTACGATGCAGCCGAGGCATTGGCCAGTGACCGCGCTCACGTCTGGCATCACCTGTCCCAGCACAAACCGCTGGAGCAGAACGATCCGCTGATGATCGTCGAAGGCAAGGGCATGCGCGTCTGGGACATCAAGGGCAACGAATACCTGGATGCGGTCTCTGGCGGTGTGTGGACCGTCAACGTGGGTTATGGCCGCCAGAGCATTGCCGATGCGGTGCGAGATCAACTGGTGAAAATGAATTATTTTGCCAACTCCGCAGGCAACATTCCTGGCGCCCTGTTCGCCAAAAAGCTGATTGAGAAGATGCCTGGCCTGAGCCGGGTGTACTACTCCAACTCCGGCTCCGAGGCCAATGAGAAGGCCTACAAGATCGTGCGACAGATTGCGCACAAGAAGTACGGCGGTAAAAAGCACAAGATTCTGTTCCGCGAGCGTGACTACCACGGCACCACCATCACTGCGCTGAGTTCCACCGGCCAGTTCGAGCGCAAGAATCAGTACGGCCCCTTCACCCCGGGTTTTGTCGAATTTCCCCACTGCTGTGAGTACCGCTCGCAGTTCGGCGACACGGCCGACTATGGCGTGCGTGCCGCCAGGCAGATGGAGCGGGTCATCCTCGCGGAAGGGCCGGATACCGTGGGTGCGGTGGTGCTCGAACCGATCACCGCCGGCGGCGGCGTTATCACGCCGCCGGAAGGTTACTGGGAGACCATCCAGGAGATTTGCAAAAAGTACGACATCCTCCTGCACATTGACGAAGTGGTCTGCGGCCTGGGCCGTACCGGCAAGTGGTTTGGTTATCAGCATTACGGCATCAAGCCCGACATCGTCACCATGGCCAAGGGGGTGGCCAGTGGTTACGCAGCGATCTCCTGCACAGTGACCACCGAGGAAGTGTTCGAAGCGTTCAAGGGTGAAGCCGATGACCGGATGGGCTATTTCCGTGACATCAGCACCTTCGGCGGCTGCACGGCGGGCCCGGCGGCTGCGCTGGAAAATATGCGCATCATCGAGGACGAGGGCTTGCTGGAGAATGTCACCCATATGGGTGAGTACTTCATGGGGCGCCTGCGTGAGCTGCAGGACAAGTACCCGGTCATTGGTGATGTGCGTGGCAAGGGCCTGTTCTGTGGCCTGGAACTGGTCAAGGACCGCAAGACCAAGGAGCCGGTGGCCGAGAGCGTGCCGATTGCCATCGTCGCCGACTGCATGCGCCAAGGCGTGATGATCGGGCGGACCAACCGAAGCTTCGAGCAGTTCAACAATACCCTGTGCTTCAGCCCGGCGCTGATCGCCACGCAAAAGGAGCTGGATGTGATCATCACCGCCCTGGACAACGCTTTAGGCCGGCTCGCACTTTAACGAGTGCTGCCGCTGCCGCGGCTGAAATGCGATCCCCGTAGGAGCTGCCGCAGGCCCAAGCCGTCGGCAGCTCTTACGCAGCCATGCCAGCACTTGTCGTCCGTTCAATCGAGGCCGCCATGTTCCAGCTTTTCCATTTGTCCGCCGAAAAATCCACCAACCTGCAGCAGCAACTGCGTGAGCAGATCGCCCAGGTGATTCTCAACGGCAATATACCGCTCGACAGCGCGTTACCCTCCAGTCGCAAGCTGGCCAAACAGCTGAACGTCGCGCGCAACACAGTGGTCCTGGCTTACGAACACCTGCTCGACGATGGCTACCTGTTGGCCCGCGAGCGCAGCGGCTACTACGTCAATCCGGATATTCTGGCGCGCAAGGTCGAGGCGCCGCATGGGGACCAGGATGCGCTCGCTTGCACCAGCCTGGACTGGTCGAAACGGCTGGTGATTCAACCCTCGCAGCAACGCAACATGAGCAAGCCCAGGGATTGGCAGAATTACAAATACCCGTTTATCTACGGGCAGTTCGACCCGGCCCTGTTCCCCACCGCCAACTGGCGTGAATGCTGCCGCGACGCAGTCAGCATCCCGGCGATCCGTGACTGGGCATCGGACCGTTTTGATAACGATGATCCGCTGCTGATGGAGCAGATCAGGACGCGCCTGTTGCCGCGCCGGGGCGTCTGGGCTTCGCCTGAGCAGATCCTGGTCACAGTGGGGGCGCAACACGCGCTGTACATCCTGGCGCGGTTGTTATTACGCCCCGACAGTCTGATGGGCATCGAAGAACCGGGTTACATGGACATCCGCAACATCGCCATGCTCAACCCCTCGCGAGTCCAGCCGCTGGCGGTGGATAACCACGGCCTGATGCTGAGCGATGAGCTCAATGACTGCGATCTGATCTACACCACGCCGAGCCATCAGTGCCCCAGCACCGTGACCATGCCCCTTGAGCGCCGATACGAATTGCTGGAGCGCGCCAATCAGCATGATTTTCTAATCATTGAGGACGACTACGAGAGCGAGACCAACTTCAAGGGTACCCCCATTCCGGCACTCAAGAGCCTGGACAAGCATGATCGGGTGCTCTACGTCGGCAGCCTGTCAAAGACCCTGGCACCCGGCCTGCGGGTGGGTTACCTGGTGGGTCCCGAGGCCCTGATCCGCGAGGCGCGGGCGTTGCGTCGGCTCATGGTGCGACATCCGGCGGCGAACAATCAGCGCTCAGTGGCGTTGTTCCTGGAGCGCGGTTACCACGATGCGTTGATCATGAGCCTGATGCGGGCGTACGAAGAACGTCATCAGCAAATGGGCGCCGCCTTGCGTGAGTACCTGCCGGAATCCTCCCAGGAGCCGAGTTTTGGCGGCTCCTGCTACTGGGTCAAAGGGCCCGACAGCCTGGATGCGCGACGCCTTCAGGGGAGGCCGCCGAGCACGGCATCCTGATCGAGCCCGGCGATATTCACTTCTTTGGTGAGCAACCGCCGCTCAACTACTTCCGCCTGGGGTACTCGTCGATTCCAGCGGAACGCATTCGCCCGGGAATCAAGTTGCTGGCCGAGCTCATTCACCAGATCAGCTAAGCAGCCCTTTCCCAACCCATTCCCCGCGCCAGTCACGACGTGGGTTTTCGTCGTGCGCGGCGCCTGGCATGTGGGTGCCAGGGCATTTGCGCCAGCTGGCGAATCTGGCCCCAGCTGGCTCAACAGTTGGTCCCCAACTGGTCCTATCTGGCACTTGCCCCGGCTCCTACTCTAGCCCCAAGGCAGTCGTCCTCACTTCAAGGCGAACGTGAGGCGGCTCGCTCGCCCCGCCCCAAAACTCCAACACAACAACAATGGAGAGATCTATATGCCACGCATGACCCCCAGCGAAGCAATGGTTGAAACACTGGTTGCCAATGGCGTCACCGATGTCTTTGGCATCATGGGTTCGGCCTTCATGGATGCGATGGATATCTTCGCTCCAGCCGGCATCCGTTTTATCCCCGTGGTGCACGAGCAGGGCGCCGGTCACATGGCCGATGGTTTCTCGCGGGTCAGTGGTCGTCACGGCGTGTGCATCGCGCAGAACGGCCCCGGCATCACCAACTTCGTGACCTCCATCGCCGCTGCTTACTGGGCCCACAGCCCGGTGGTGGTGATCACGCCCGAAACCGGCTCGATGAGCCAGGGCCTCGGTGGCTTCCAGGAAGCCCAGCAGTTGCCGTTCTTTGAAACCATCACCAAGTACCAGGCCCATGTACCCAATCCTGCGCGCATGGCTGAACTGACAGGCCGCTGCTTTGACCGGGCGATGCAGGAAAACGGTCCGACCCAACTGAACATCCCGCGTGACTTCTTCTACGGCGACATCAACGTCGAGATCCCCACGCCTATTCGTATCGAGCGCAGCGCCGGTGGCGAGCAGAGCCTGGCCGAAGCGGCCGAGCTGCTGGCAGGAGCGAAGTTCCCGGTGATCATCTCCGGAGGCGGCGTGGTCATGGGCGACGCTGTCGAAGCGTGCCAGGCGCTCGCCGAATACCTCGGCGCCCCGGTGGTCAACAGCTACCTGCACAACGACTCCTTCCCGGCCAGTCACCAGCTGTGGTGCGGCCCGCTTGGCTACCAGGGCTCCAAGGCGGCAATGAAGCTGTTGGCGCGCGCTGACGTGGTCCTGGCGCTGGGCACTCGCCTGGGGCCATTCGGCACCTTGCCGCAGCACGGTCTTGATTACTGGCCGAAGCAGGCCAAGGTCATCCAGATCGACTGCGATTCCAAGATGCTCGGCCTGGTGAAAAAATCACCGTGGGCATCTGCGGCGACGCCAAGGCCGCAGCGGTCAACCTGCTCGGTCGCCTGGAAAGCCTCGACGTGCAGTGTCTGGAAAACAAAGGGGCGCGAGCCGAGGAAATCGCCAAGGAAAAATTCGACTGGGAAAACGAGTTGAATGCCTGGATCCACGAGAAGGACGAGTACTCGCTGGACATGATCAAGGAGCAGAGTGGCGAGGAGGGCAACTACCTGCACCCGCGCCAGGTCCTGCGTGAGCTGGAGAAGGCCATGCCGGCGGACGCCATGGTCTCCACGGACATTGGCAATATCAACTCGGTCTCCAACAGCTACCTGCGCTTCGAAAAGCCACGTTCATTCTTCGCCGCCATGAGCTTCGGCAACTGTGGCTACGCGTTGCCGACCATCATCGGCGCCAAGGTCGCCGCACCGCACCGTACCGCCATCTCCTATGCCGGTGACGGCGCCTGGGGCATGTCGATGATGGAAATCATGACCTGTGTGCGCGAGAACATTCCGGTCACCTCCATCGTGTTCCACAACCGTCAATGGGGCGCGGAGAAGAAGAACCAGGTGGACTTCTACAACCGTCGATTCGTGGCAGGCGAGCTGGAAAACCAGAGCTTCGCCGGCATCGCCCGCTCGATGGGCGCCGAAGGCGTGGTTGTCGACCGTCTGGAAGACGTCGGCCCGGCACTCAGGGCGGCGTGCGAAGCACAAAAGGCCGGCAAGACCACGGTGATCGAGATCATGTGCACCCGCGAGCTGGGCGATCCGTTCCGCCGCGATGCGCTGTCCAAACCTGTGCGTTTCCTCGAGAAATACAAAGACTACGTCTGAGTGATCCAGGTGACCGGTTGGCGCCGGACACCTGCAGCCAGTGGTCTGTGTGGCGGTGCGATCCGTCGCACAGACCATCGCGAATACTTCAACGACGCCTTCGGGCGTTGTTGCAGCTTCACCCCTGAACACACAGGATTCCAAGCATGTTGAGCACTATTGCACCTGAATGCCCGGCGTTCCTGCTTGATCGGGCCAAGGCGCTGCCGCGCGTGGTTACGGCGGTGGTCAACCCGGTCAACCTGCTGAGCCTGAGCAGTGCCAGGCGGGCTTGCGATGAAGGCCTGATAGAACCGGTATTGGTCGGGGATCAGGCGCAGATCCGGGCCCTGGCCGAAGAACTCGACTGGGACCTGCATGATGTGCGCCTGATGCACGTCAGTGAGGAAGCCCAGTGTGCCGAAGTCGCCTGCATCCTGGCGGGTGCCGGTAACGCGCAGGCGATCATGAAAGGGCATCTGCACACCGATACCCTGCTGCGCGCGGTACTCAAGCGCGAAGCCGGACTGCGGGGCGCCAGCCGCCTCAGTCACGTATTCCATATGACGCTACCGGGCAGCGACAAGGCGTTGTCGATCACCGACGCGGTGATCAACGTGCAACCGACCGTCATCGACAAGATCCATATCGCCCGCAACGCCATCGAGCTGATGCATGCGCTCGGCTATGAGAGGCCGCGCATGGCGGTGCTGTCCGGTACCGAGGAAGTGACACGCAGCATGCCGTCCAGCCAGGACGCCGCCGAGCTGGCCAAACTGGCGGCAATTGGTGCCCTGGGTAACGCCTGCGTCGAGGGGCCGCTGGCGTTCGACAACGCGGTGTCGCTGGAAGCGGCACGGATCAAGGGCATTGGCGGCGAGGTCGCGGGCCATGCCGACATCCTGCTGGTACCGAACCTGGAAGCCGGCAATTTTCTGTTCAAGCAGATGGTGTACTTCATGAGTGCCACGGCCGCAGGCCTGGTGCTGGGCGCGCGGGTGCCGATCATTCTGACCTCTCGTGCCGACCCGCTGGAGGCACGCCTGGCGTCCTGCGCCCTGGCGTCCATTTTCATCGATTACCGCCGGCAGTTGGGTGACCGCTTGCTGGCTGCTGGCTAGGTAACCCCCAAGATCCAAGGAGCACCACGATGGCTGTGCAACGTTATGGCTTTATCTTCAAGGCGCCGGGCATGCAGTTCCTCACCCACAACGGCTGCCTGGAATCCGATGACTTCGCCGCGACCCTGTGTGGCGTGGCGAACGTCGAGGAAGCGCTGCTGGTGGCGCAGGAATTGTTGACCCGGCATGTGCAATTGATCGAACTGTGCGGCGCCTTCTCCGAGGCCGAAGTCGAGCAGATTCGCAATGCCGTTGACGATCGAATTCCGGTTGCCGCCGTGCACCACAGTGCGCACATGCAACAGCGCCTGCAGCAGTTGTCGCCTGGCCCCTAACACCACCTTGACGTGGTCCTAATGGGCGGCCGGTGTTTTCTCTAGCATCGAAACCCAGTGATTCGTAACCACAGGGTGTAGGTGAACACATGACAATAAAACAGCACCACACAATCCCCCGTGCACCGCCAGTTGCCGGACACGGCTCAGCCGTCGGAATCCTGGTTGGTGCGCCGTCAGCAGAAATGCAGACTGCTGCTGCCGGGTATCATCGCCTCATTGGTCGTCGCCGCCAGTGCGTCATTCCTTTCCGAGCACTACGGTGCACCCGTGATGTTAATGGCCTTGTTGCTGGGCATGGCCCTGGGCTTTCTGTCCCAGGAGGGGCGTGCGGTGGCGGGCATACGCTTCACGTCCAGCACCATCCTGCGCGGTGGCGTGGCGCTGCTGGGCATGCGCATCACCGTCGAGCAGATTCTCTCGCTCGGCGGGACGCTGATGGCGGTGGTGATTGGTGCGGTTTTCCTGACCATCAGTTTCGGTATCATCCTGTCCAGGCTACTCGGTCAATCCCGGATTTCGGCATCCTCAGCGGCGGCAGCGTGGGCATCTGCGGCGCCTCGGCGGCGCTGGCCATTTCTGCGGTACTGCCGCAAGACAAGGACAGCGAACGCAACATCATCTTCACGGTGATCAGCGTGACTGCGCTGAGCACCATCGCGATGATTGCCTACCCGCCGATCGCCCAATGGCTCGGCCTGGACGCCCATCAGGCCGGGATATTCCTCGGCGCAACGATTCATGATGTGGCCCAGGTGGTCGGTGCCGGCTACAGCATGTCAGAGGAAACCGGCGACACCGCGACCGTGGTCAAGCTGTTGCGCGTGGCCATGCTGGTGCCGATCGTCTTCAGCCTTTCGCTATTGCTGCGCAAGCGCGGTGATGGTGGTCCGCGTCCGGCACTGCCATTGCCCTTGTTCATCATCTTCTTTGTGCTGTTTGTCGCCATCAACAGCAGCGGCATCGCTTCGACGCAGGTGCAGGAGTTGGCCGGCGATGTGTCGCGCTGGTGCCTGGTGACCGCTATCGCCGCCCTGGGGATGAAAACTTCCTTGAAGGCGCTGCTGGAAGTGGGCTGGCGTCCGGCGACCCTGCTGGTCAGTGAAACCCTGTTCCTGGCGGCGATCATATTGTTTGCGGTCAAGTGGCTGGGATGAGCCTGCACGTTCACCTGATATTTCTGTGTTGTGTGGCCCTGGCCACCGTCGCCCAGAGCCTTACCGGTTTTGCCTTCGGCCTGATCCTCATGGGCCTGGTCGCTTCCCTGCACATGGTGCCGCTATCAGAGGTGGCGGTGGTGATCAGTATCCTCACCCTGGGCAATGCCATGGGCGCCCTGGGCGGGCCGAAACCGCAGCTTGATCGCGCGGTGCTGATGCCTGTGCTGATCAGCAGTCTGCTGGGCGTCAGCCTGGGGGTGTGGGGGCTGCAGGCGTTGAGTGGTAGCCAGCTGACCTGGCTTCGCCTGCTGCTCGGCATACTGATAGTGGCTGCCAGCCTCATGCTGGTGGTGCAAAACAGACCGAAACAACGCCTGTCCGCGCAGCCTTCATTCTGGCTGGCCGGTGGCCTGTGCGGACTGCTCAATGGCCTGTTCTCCAGTGGCGGGCCGCCGATTGTTTATCACCTGTATCGCCAGCCTCTCGGCTACGAAATCATCCGCAATACCTTGATCACCGTGTTTGCCGCCAACGCAGCGGCGCGCCTTGGCCTGGTCGTGGCGCAAGGGCAGATGCAGCTGTCGACGTTGTTGTTGAGTGCCGAAGCATTGCCGTTGGTGTTGCTGGTCAGTTGGCTGGTTCGCCGCCATCCACCAAAGTTGTCACCGCGTACCGTGCGGTGGCTGGTGTTTGTCCTGATGGCGCTGGCGGGCGCGAGCCTGATCGGGGATTCATTGCCGGGGCTTTTAGCCGCAGCCCCGGCATGAATTTATTGTAGGAGCGAGCTTGCTCGCGATAATCGTCAACGATACCGCCTGTATCCTGAATAAACGCAGGTCTGTGAGTCTTTCGCGAGCAAGCTCGCTCCTACACAAAGCCGTAGTGATCGCGCTACGGCGTGAATGCAGCTTTACTGGTGCAGGATAAAAGTCGTCAGGGTTTTCAGCTCTTGCGCGCTTAACTGGGTGAAGGGCGGCATTGGCATCTCCCCATTTTCCGCTGCTGCCGTGCTCAATGCTGGCGGCAATCCTGGTCAGTGCCTGCGGATCACTCCCGTACCGGGCAGCGACATCGTGATAAGCCGGGCCTACCACTTTGTGATCAATCGCGTGACAGGACAGGCAGCCGTGGTTTTTGAAGCAACGCCATGGCGTCACCTTTTGCGGCGGGCGCCGGCGGAGGATTCGAGCCAGCCTGTACCTCGGCATCGCTTGCCTGGGCACTGCCGTACGTCACCGCCAGGTAGGCGCAGATGGTGTTGACATCCTGATCACTGATCGGCGCGCCGTACACCTGTTGCATTTTGCTCGCCTCGGCAGTCCACTGCGCGAGGGTCATGCCCGGTGGCTGGAAGTTGATGTAATCGGCAGAATGACAGGTGGAGCATTTCTGCTGGGCCAATGGGTAACCAGGTAGCCCGCTGGACTTGAACACGGCCGTTTCAGGCGGCAACGTAATTGACAGTGGCGCGGCGCCGGCCATGGCCGCCCAGCAAACCTGCGCAGCGCACAGCATGGTAGTCAAACGTTTCATGTGAGCTCCTCAGGCGATTGTCACGTGGCTGGTTTCTACGACGTGTCGGCGGTAGCCTCCGGGGTTCCAGTCGGCTTGCAGCGGTTGCGACTCCCCGGCACGGTTGCTGGCGCGCACCATTAACCGGGCCGTGCCCTGATGGGTAAAGCTGACCGGCAACGTCCATTCGCGGAAAGAGAAACGCCCCAGGTCCTGACCAAGCCGCGCTTCGCGCCAGCGCTGGCCGCCGTCAATCGAGACTTCCACTTTGTTGATCCCGGCGCCACCATCGAATGCGATGCCCTTGAGCGTCACCTCCTGGTTCCGCGGCAAGACATCTCCGTGCTTGATGCTGGTGATGAAACTGCGCACCGGCAACCTGGAAATCGGCTGAGTCTTCGCCGGCGTGGTGCCGGGTGCGACGCAAAAACAATCGTTATCCGGAACCCGGTAGCCTTTAGCCATGAAAAAGCCGTCATCCATGTGGTCAATCACGTTGATCTCACTCAGGTGCTTGACCCAATACGTGCCGAAGTAGCCAGGCACCACCAGGCGTATCGGATAGCCGTTGAGGAATGGCAAATCAGTGCCATTCATCGACCAGGCGATCATCGGCTCGCCGTCCATGGCATGTCCGATGTCCAGCGCCTTGATGAACTCTGGCGTGCTCGCCAGTACCGGTTTATCGAGCCCACGGAAGGTCACTTGCCTGGCGCCGGCTTTCACACCGGCCTTGTCCAGCACCGCCCTGAGCGGCACTCCCACCCAGCGGGCATTGCCCATCGAACCATTGCCCAGTTGGGCTCCGAACACCCGAGGCGTGAAAAAGCCGCGGCTGTTTCCCGAGCACTGATTGACGGCCACCATCTCTACCGGGTCGGCAAGGGTTTTGAGTTCTGCAAGGGATAGTGACAGCGGCGTATTGACCGCGCCCTTGATGGTCAACCGATAGCTGTCCGGGTCAATGCTGAGCGGAAAATTAGCCAGGTGATAACGTACAAAAAAGCGTCATTGGGGGTGATCGGTCCTTGGTCGAAAACCGAAAAAGGCGTCTCCAGATGCGGTGGGCGGGTGGTGACCAAGGTCAGTGGACGCTTTTGCGGGTATTGCACCAGCGGCCGTGGGCCAGCTGCAAAGGTCACTTCATCTGCATTTGTGTCGGTCGTCCTGGTGTCGCTGGCCGCCCTGGCCAGGCTGGCGAGCGGGGAGGCCGCGAGCGCCAGGGTGAACGCATCGCGCAGGATGCGTCGGCGACCTGGATTGCAAGTATCCACAAAACTGAACTTCATTTTGCACTCTCTATGATTGTATTGATGAGATGCAATTGACCGCTTCCGGTCAGGGCAGCGAGCCCTCAGGGGACTACCTTCGGGTGCTGGTGACCGGATGCATAGATCCAGTTCATGTCTGTGTGTTGGGCCTCAGTGTTAGAGGCCCGGCAATCGGTCCCCAGGACCCGCGATTGCTTTATCGCCTACTCACGAGGGTCGATCGGGACCAGCATCCGATCCGCCGTTATTTCTGCCAGCATGAGGCTGTTCGAAATGCCTGGCAGAGCGTGGCGAGATCGCAGAGAGCACGTTGGGTGGCTTTGATGTCAGCAATCGGCGTAGAGGGAGCTCAGTGACTTAAGACTGGTCACGCACCCTGTGACCGTCCGCGCGGCACGGGGTATTTACCAGGTAGATTTCCCGCTTGCCCGACACGATTACCGATTGAAACAGGCGATCTGCCTTACGTACCAGGCGTGCTCAGCTGAGCGCCTTTCGCAAGCTCAATGGCCGCCATAATAGCGGCACGGGCTTGGGGGCTATTTTTCCAGCAAGTCGACCCCGTGGCCGCCGACGCATGAGCCAGGATGTCAGTAACACTCGCCTCGCTGAGCACTGCCAGTGAGTCAATGCCCATCTGCTCAAGTCGAGCGATAACGGCCGGCCCTACGCCCTTGAGGGCCAACAACTCATTGTATTCCGTCAGTGGAAATGGCATCCGTAAACTCCTGTTATCGGCCAATGGGGACGGCGGAGTTTGCCCGACGGGAGAGGGCATCTCAATAGATGGACTTCTTCACTACAGGCGTAGGCGAAATCTCCCGGCAAAAAGCCCGTAGGCTCCAACCCCGTTGTAGGAGCGAGCGTGCTCGCGAAGAACTTATAGGCGCCGCGTTTACTCAGGCTTCACGCGTTATCGTTGGCGTATCTCGCGAGCAAGCTCGCTCCTGCAGTGGGTCGATGTTCCCATTATTGAACAGCATTGCGCCAGATGAGCAGGCTTATTCGTTTCAGCTAGAATCCCACATAATGGGTTTATAATTCACATATTGAACTAAGTTCTCGGCTGGTTTAAGGTCAGTCACAACCCAGTGACCCGACGCCGTCCGGCCACCGAGAATAAAGACAATAAGAGGAATTCCCCCATGACTGGTCCTTCGCTGGACAGCCGTCTGCACGCCAGCACCATGAAGAAGCTCAACCTGAAGCTGATTCCGTTCCTGATGTTGCTGTACATGGTGGCCTACATCGACAAGTCGAACATTTCGGTGGCGGCGTTGACGATGAATGCCGACCTCGGCCTGAGCCTGCGCATGTATGGCATCGGCGTGGGGTTGTTCTTCCTGACCTATATCCTGTTCGAAGTGCCGAGCAGCCTGATCCTGACCAAGGTCGGTGCGCGGCGCTGGATTGCGCGGATCATGATCACCTGGGGCATCATTGCCGCGGGCATGAGCCTGATCCAGAGCGCCAACCAGCTGTACGTGATGCGTCTGCTGCTGGGGGCCGCCGAAGCGGGTTTCACGCCCGGGATCATCTACTACCTCTCCCAGTGGTTCCCGCGCAGCGACCGGGCCAGGGCCATGTCGTGGTTCTACATCGGCGCGGCGCTGGCATCGGTGATTGGTCTGCCGATGTCGGGTGCGTTGCTGAATCTGGATGGCCTGTTCGGCGTTAATGGCTGGCGCTGGTTGTTCCTGCTCGAAGGCATTCCGGCGATTGTGCTGGGCTACGTGGTGTTGCGTTACATGCCCGAAACGCCGGCCTCCACCCACTGGCTCGACAGCACGCAGAAGGACTGGCTCAGCCGCACCATGCAGGCCGAGCAGGCAACGACGGTGATCTCGCACAAGGACGCCTGGCATGTGGCTTTTCGCAGTCGCCAGGTGTGGTTGCTCAGCCTGTTCTGGTTGTTGCAGGCGTTCGGCACCATTGGCGTCACGCTGTTTCTGCCACTGATTGTGCAGTCGGTATCGAAGCAGGGCTCGTTCGTGGTCAGCCTGCTGTCGGCGATGCCGTTCTTCCTGGCGTGCGTGTTCATGTACTTGAACGGCCGTCACTCCGATCGCACCGGCGAGCGGGGCTGGCATTTGGGTGGGCCATTGTTGGCGGCCGGAGTGCTGCTGGCCCTGGCGGTGTTTACCGGCAACCAGTGGCTGGCGTACGTGCTGCTGGTGGTGGCGGTGGGGCTGAACTGGGCGGCGACGCCGGTGTTCTGGGCGACCACCACCGAATACCTGTCCGGGCCGGCGGCTGCCGTATCGATTGCCTTGATCAACTCCATCGCCAACATTGCCGGCCTGGGCTTGCCGCCGGTGATGGGCTGGATCAAGGACGCCACCCATAGCTATGACTATGCCTTGTTGCTGGTGGCCGCCGCGCTGCTAGCGGGGGCTGTTAGGGCTCTATTTGGGCGGCGGCAAACGCAGCCGCAAGGTCACTACCGTTTCTGTTCCGGGAGGCATCGATGAAATCAACCGTGTTTAAAGTTGCGCGTCTGCCAGACATGCTCAGCGAGCGGCTGTATGCCGACTATGACGTGCTTGAGGGCAGTGAGAGCGGCGAGGAACTGGAGACGCAAACGGTGCGCGGTATCCGCGCGCTGATCGCCAATGGCGAGTCGCGGGTGAGCGCCGGTTTGATCGAGCGCCTGCCGGATCTGCAAGTGATCGTGGTGTTTGGCGTCGGTTATGACGGCATCGACGTCGAAGCGGCCCGGGCCCGTGGCGTTGCGGTCACGCATACGCCGGATGTGCTGACCGACGACGTCGCCGATTTTGCCATGACCTTGCTGCTCGGCACGGCGCGGCGCATTGCCCGGGCGGACCGTTTTGTGCGCGAAGGGCGCTGGCAACAGGGGCCTTTTCCGTTCACTCGCAAGGTCAGTGGCAAGCGTCTCGGAATAGTTGGGCTGGGACGCATCGGCAAGGCGATTGCGCAGCGCGCGACGGCGTTCGACATGCAGATCAGCTACCACGGCCGGCGTCAGCTCGCGGTGCATTACCCCTATTACGCTTCGGTCATCGAACTGGCGGCGGCGGTGGATTTCCTGCTGGTTGCAGTGGGCGGTGGGGACTCGACTTATCACCTGGTCGATGCCGGCGTGCTCGATGCGTTGGGCAGCCAGGGCATCCTGATCAACGTGGGGCGCGGCAGTGTGGTCGATGAGGCTGCGCTGGCACAGGCGTTGGCTGAGGGGCGGCTGCTGGGGGCCGGGCTGGACGTGTTCGAGGATGAACCGCGTCCGCATGCGCGGTTGCTGGATCTGGACAACGTGCTGCTGGCGCCGCACATGGCCAGTGCCACCTGGGATACGCGGCGGGCGATGTCGGACCTGAGCTTGGCCAACCTCGCTGCGCACTTTGCCGGCGAGCCGTTGCCGACACCGGTGCCGGATTGACCCGGGTCAGTCTTCTGGCAGGTTATTGAAGATTTTTTCCAGCGTGGCATTCAGTTTGGTGATCTGGGCTTCAGTGAGGCCCTTGAAACTGGTGCGGAAGATGTCGCTGGTGCCCAGCTGGATTTCTTCGATGGTATGGCGCCCGACATCGGTCAGCGAGACCTGGGTGACCCGCCCATCGCTGGCGCTGGTGTTGGTTTCCACCAGGCCATCGGCTTTCATGCGATAGACGATCTTGGTGATGGTGGACAGCTTGGCGATGGCATGGATGGAGATTTCCGAAATGCTCGACTCGCCATTTTCCTTGAGGATGAACAGAATCCGCCAGCGCGGGATGTCCATGTCGATCTTCTTCAGTGCCTTTTCCATCGCCATGGAGTAGCGCCCGTGCAGACGCGCGAGCCAATAGAAGGGGAACTCTTCCTTCTTGAAGTCTTCGCTGGCGGGGTTGTATCGGCTCAGGCGCTTTTTCGGGGTGGTCATAAAGGTGGCGTAGTCTTTCTGATGAGCTGGGTTTGATAGCGGGCGCCATTGTCGCGCCGCCCGCCGCAAAAACCAGCGGACACGCCACGGTTTGCCTCAGGCCAGGCCTTCGTGCTTGAGGCTTTCACGAAAGTGTCGGCAGCCCTTGATCAGTAACAACAGGGTCAGGGCGACCGCAAAGGCGTTAAGCAGGGAGATCGACGAACCGACCAGCGCCGGATTTTCGAACAGCCGGTCGGTGAGCAGTGCGACCGCCGTGGTGCCGACACCCAGGCCGATCAGGTTGGAAATCAGCAGGACCAGCGCGCTGATCTGTGCGCGCATCTGGTTGGGCGGCAGGATCTGCATGGCAGCAGTGGACGCCGGCATCGGAAACGAGGCAAAGAACATGGCCGGCGCCAGTAGCGCAATGGACATCCACAGTTCGTTGACCTGGGTAAACGCGACTGCGGGCACGGCCATGCCGATCGCACCAATCACTCCCGCGCGAATCGGCGCGTCGCTATAGCCCTTTTTCGCCAGCCAGTCGATCAGCCAACCGCCGCAGAACACGCCACTGGTGTTGGCCAGTAACACCACAATTCCAAGCATGTAGCCGGTGTCGCTGGGGGCGAGGCCGAATTTGCGCATGTAGAAAGCCGGGGTCCAGCTGAGCATGCAGAACAGCGTCATCGCGTAGAACGAGAATCCCAGGTAGTGGCAGGCGAAAGTCTTGCGGTGGACCCCCAGGAACGTGAATGCCTGTTTCATGCTGGGCGCATGGACCTTGCCCGCGGCGTCCAGTTTCAGGCCCTTGCGCGCCGGGTCGCGCACCGTGAGCGCAATCAGCAGTGCCACCAATACCCCCGGTAGCCCCACCAGGAAGAAGGTCACCTGCCAGGGACGCATTTCTCCCAGCAGCGGGACCACGACGCTGTCGAGGTTCTTCAGCAAATCGATGACGTAGCCGCCAATCAGAAAGGCCACGCCGCCGCCAATAAACGAGCCAATGGAGTAGATCGCCACGGCGCGGCCGAGCTTCTCCCGGGGGAACATGTCGCTGAGCATCGAGTAGGTGGCCGGTGACAGCGCTGCTTCGCCGATGCCCACGCCGATGCGCGCCAAGAACATCTGCAGGAAGTTTTTGCTCAGCCCGCACAGGGCCGTGGCCAGGCTCCAGAACGCCACGCCGATGGCGATGATTTTTGGTCGGGAGAACTTGTCTGCCAGCAGCGCGATGGGCATGCCCATGAAGGCATAGAACAGCGAAAAAGCCAGGCCGTGCAACAGGCTGAACTGGGTGTCGGAGAGCTGCAGATCGTGTTTGATCGGCTCGATCATCAACGCCAGGATTTGCCGATCGATGAACGAAAAAATGTACGCCAACATGCAAATGGCAACGATGTACCATTCATAGGCATAGCTTTTACGGGTGACCTCGATGGGTGTTTTACTGGTCATGCTGTTGGCCCCTTCAGGGTTGGCAATCGGTCAGTCGGCGGCAGCGTTTGTTCGCAGTTGGGTGCATCGGTGACGCCAGCGTTACCCGAGCGCATTGCCCTGGTGCGTTTATTGGTTTTGTTGTGCGGTCCAGGTTGCCAATCCCTTGGCTTAAGGGTGTTGCAGGACCTTTTTAAGCCCTTGTTCAGCGGGCCTCTATGCGCCAGGCGCAGAGGCTGTTCCGGGCGCGCAGAAAGCGTTTGCGTGGCGTGAAAATTGCTTTCCATTTCCACTAAATTTCGAGGCGTCTGCAACCGGTCGCCCATTGTTTTCGGAGGCACTTGCGCATGTTTGATCAACGCTTTTCACTCCAGGATCATTGCCTGCTGAGTTCCGGTGGGTTCGGCGAGGTCAGGGACCGCGTCAGTCATTACCTGTGGCCACACCAGATGAAAATGCAGCAGGGCGGCGCCTTGCAATCACAGCTGTACGGCGTGTTCTTCGGCAGTTCGGCGCTGTTCGATCTGCACTACGGCGCACCGGTGGAAATCGACGCCGGCGATATCAGCGACTACTACCTGATTCGCGTCACGCTTGAAGGTGGCGGGATGGTCAGTATGGGCAAGCAGCAGGCTGTCTTGCGCAAGGGTGGGCTGACCATTTCCTCGCCTTCGCAACGCAGCTTCATCCGCATCGACAAGGACTGCCGCAACCTCATCTTGCGGGTCGATCGGCAGGCCCTCGAACGCCAGTTGCAGGTGTTGCTCAATCGGCGTTTGCGTCAGCCGCTGGTGTTCGATATCCAGGTCGACCCGACACATCAGGGCATGGCGACGGTTCGCAGCACCCTGGACTACATCTGCCAGTTGTATGGCGACGCCAGCCAGTCGCTGCAGCCCTCGGCCATGGGTGCAAGCCTGTCGGACTATCTGCTGTCGGTGCTGCTGACCCAGTTGCCGCACAATTACTCGGTGGATCTGCTGCAAGATCAACGCCAGCCCATGCCACACCACGTCAAGAAGGCCCGCGACTACATCGAGCAGCACCTTGCCGAACCCATTGCCCTGGCAAGCCTGGCGCAGTTCTGCGAAGTGTCGATCCGCACCCTGCAAAATGGCTTCACGCGCTTTCTCCAGCAAACCCCCAGTGACTACGTGCGCACCCGGCGCCTGGCGCTGGTGCACCTGGCCTTGCAACAAGCCGGGCCGGCGGACAGCGTGACGGATATCCTGCTGCGTCACGGCGTCGCCAGCTTCGGTCATTTTGCGATGCAGTATCGCAAGCAATACGGCTGTCTGCCGTCCGAGACCCTGCGCCGGCAGGCCTGATACGTGCCACCGGGCCCTTTACCCCTGGACAAAACGCTGCGCCAGGTCCAGTTGCGAGTTGGCCAGTTGATGCAGCTCTTCACCAATCTGAGTGCTGCGTCGGGACTGATCGCGGCTGGTTTGCGCCAGGCTGACGATTTGCCCGATCTGCCCGTTGATCTCCTGGGCCACTTGCCCCTGCTGCTCGATGGCTGAGGCCATCTGCAAACTCATGCCGGAAATCTGCCCCACTTCCTCGCAGATGCGCTGCAAAGCCGTTTGCACCTGTGCCACATCCGCGCGCGATTCCCGAGCGGCCGACTCGCCCCGCTGTGCAGTGGCCAGCGCCAGGGCGCTGCCGTCGCGCAGCTGCTCGATGGAGCGCTGGATCTGTTCGGTGGACTCGCGGGTGCGGGTGGCGAGGCTGCGCACCTCATCGGCGACCACCGCAAATCCTCGGCCGCTCTCACCAGCGCGAGCGGCTTCGATGGCCGCGTTAAGGGCCAGCAAGTTGGTCTGCTCGGCGATGCTGCGAATCACATGGGCGACGCCGCTGATCGATTCGATGGACTCCGCCAGGCGACTGACGGCCTGGCCGATCTCTTCGACTGAATGGCTCAGGCCCGTCATCGACCCCTGGCTTTGTCCGGACAGGCGCACGCCATCGTGAGCCAGAGTGTCCACGGCTTGAGTGGCCTCGGCGGTGTGCTGCAAGTTGCGCGACAATTCCTGGATCGTCGCGCTCATTTGATGCACCGCAGCGGCGGACTGTTCGGCTTCCTCCAGTTGCCGTTGCAGGTGGCCAGACTGGGTCTGTACCAGCATCGAAGACTCCTGCGCACGCTGGCGCACGGTCTCGCCGTTGATGCGGATCCGCGCCATCACCGTGCGCATCCGGGTGTTCTGGCTGTTGAGGGCCATGTCGAAACGGTTGGTCAGGGAGGCCGAACCGTTCTGCAGCGAGGCCAGCAAGGTGTCGCTGTAGACCTGATCATGTCGGGCCAGGATGCAACGGATGTCGGCTCGCAGTCCGGCTCGCCACTGCCACGCCGCGCCGATCACGCCACCGAGCACCAGCAGGCCCGGTGCCCAACCGATCTGCCCGCCGACCATGGCGCCGGCGACGGCCAGTCCGAGCAGCCAGGTCACGCCTTGGCGGCTGGCGTGATCCTGGATGCACCGGGCCAGTGACAGGGGGCCGTGGCCCTCATTCAAGCGTTGATAGAGTTTCGCAGCACGCAGGCTTTGGGCCTCGTCCATCGGGTGGTACGCCGTGCCCAGTGCCGTCAACTGACCTTCTTCCAGCAGCGGCACCACGTAAAGATTGCACCAGAAAGTCGTGCCATGTTTGTCACGGCCCATGAGGGGGCCGTCCAGGGCACACCGCTGCGCAGGGTTTGCCACATGCGCTCGATGACCCGCCTGGGCATGAGCGGGTGATTGATCAGCTCGTGGGGCTGGTTCAGCACGTCTTCCCTGGCGTATTTGCTGAGCGCCAGATAGGCGTCGTTGCAGGCCAGCAGATGACCGCGAGTGTCCAGCCGTGAGATCGGGATTTCCTGCTGCGCCGCAACGCTTGCCGGCACACTTTGGTCCTTTGGATTAGCCACTGACCGCTCCTGCGATTACCAGCACTGGCCGCGTTCGGCGCGCATTTTGCGCACCATGGCGTCGAAGAATTTCACCGCGAAGCCGCTGTCGCGAATGAGCATGGCCGTGAGATCGGCGCACTTGTGGCTGATCTCTTCGGGCAGCGGATTGTCTTCGCCGCCCAAGGCGCCGGCCTGGCACTGGATCTCGGCGGCGCGCTGCACCGTCCACAACAGGAAGAACGCCTTGGCGATGCTGCTTTCGCCGACGGCAATGCCATGGTTGCGCAGCACCAGGATGTGCTTGTCGCCGAGGCTGTCGATCATCCGGGCTTTTTCGTCGTCGAACAGGGTGATGCCTTCGAAGGTGTGGTAGCCGATGCGGCCGTAGAGCTGGGCACCGTAGAAGTCGTTATGGGCAAAGCCGGCCTTCTTCATGACGATGGCCGAAATCGGCGTGGTGTGCGTGTGGATCAGGCACTGAATGTCCGCGCGTGCACCGTGCACCGCGCTGTGCAGGGCGAAACCGGCCGGGTTACCGTCGTATGGCGAGTCTTCGAGTTTCTTGCCGTGCAGGTCGACCTTGAGCAGGTTGGCCGGGGTCACTTCGGTGTAATTGAGGCCGAACGGGTTGACCAGGTAATGGTGCGCCGGCCCGGGCAGGCGTGCAGAGATATGGTTGAAAATGGTCTCGGTCCAGCCAAAGAAATCCACCAGGTGGTAGCAATGCGCAAGTTGCACGCGCAGGGCCCATTCTTCGTCGCTGTACTGCCGGGGTTGTGCCAATGCAGTCTGGTCCATGTCGGATTCCTTTTCTGGGTAGGTCAATGACGAGCCTGTTCGCCGCGAAAGCGGGCGAGGGCAATAAGGTGGCGGGTGACGGGCATCGGGATCGCCATGCAATCGGCCAGTTCCAGTACCGCATCACCGATGGCGGCCAGCTCCAGGGGGCGGCCTTTGTCATAGTCCTGCAGCATCGAGGTGCGCACTGCGCCCATGCCGGCACCGAGTTCGAGGAACGTCTGCGGGTCGATGCTCACGCGTGCGCCGTGGGCGGCGGCTGTCAGCAGGGTTTCGTGCAGGCAGCTGCTGACCACTTCGCGCAGCTCCGGCAGGCTGTAAAGCTGCTCGAGGGTGGCGCCAGTGATGACTGAGAGCGGGTTGGAGGTGATGTTGGCGATGATCTTGGTCCACAGGTTGTCGCGGATGCGATCCGTTGCCCGGGCTTCGATGCCGACACTTTCGATCAGTGCGCGCACCTGCTCCAGGCGTGGGCTGAGACGGTTGTCGGGCTCGCCGAAAATCATCAGGTGCGGGGTCCGGGATTCAGCCACGGCGATGGCCGGGCAGCGCGCGGTGATGAACACCACGCAGCCGATCACGTGGCGCAGGTCCAGGGCCTGGCTGAGAATCGACTGTGGGTCGACCGCATCGACGCGGCGCCCGTCGTAGCGTCCGCCTTCGCCGTGGAAGTACCACCAGGGCACGCCGTTGACTACCGGGATCACCACCGTGTCGGCACCGACCATCGGTTGCAGCTGCGGCAGCAGGCCGGCCAGGCCCTGGGCCTTGGTGCATAGAAAAATCAGGTCTTGTTCGCCAAGGCTGGCGGCGTTGTCACTGGCCTCGACCCGCACATGGTGCTGGCCGTCCAGGTCGGTCAGGCGAATACCGTTTCGCTGGATCGCAGCCAGTGTGTCACCACGGGCCAGGACATTGACTTGATGGCCGCCAGCAGCCAGCCGTGCGGCCAGGGTGCAGCCGATGGCACCGGCACCGGCAATGCCGATGCGCAGGAGGGAAGCGTTCATCGTAACTCCACATTATTCAACAAGGCGCCTACACAGGCGATAATCATCCCTTCGGGCCCGCCGCGATCCCCTGTGGGAGCTGGCTTGCCGGCGATGCGCCCGCCAGATCGACGCAGGGCTAAAGGGCCCCATCGCCGGCAAGCCGGCTCCCACAGGGGGAAGTGCCGTAGCAAAATTTCAGGTCGCAAGCATTTCCTGATGCTTGCTCGCCAGCCCCAGATACGCATCGATCACCCGTGGATCATCCGCGAGTTGTCGGGCCGGGCCCTGCATTGCAATCTGCCCTGTCTCCAGGACATAGGCATAGTCAGCCACCCGCAACGCTGCCCGGGCGTTCTGCTCTACCAGCAGGATCGACACCCCGTGCTCGCGCAGGGAGGTGATGATGCGGAAGATCTCCCGGGTGATCAGTGGCGCCAGGCCCAGGCTCGGCTCATCGAGCATCAACAGCTTGGGCTTGGCCATCAGCGCGCGACCCACGGCGAGCATCTGCCGCTCACCGCCAGACAAGGTCGCGGCCAATTGTTCGCGGCGTTCCCACAGGCGCGGGAACAGCTCATACACTTCGGCCAGGGTCTCGCTATAGCGCCGGTCACCCCGGCGATGCCGCTGGAAGGCGCCCAGCAGCAAGTTGTCGGCCACGCTCATGCTGGTGAACAGCTCGCGTTTTTCCGGCACCAGGCCCAGGCCCCGGGAGACCATCACTTCCACTTCCGGCAAGGTTTCCAGGCTGCCGTCGAAATGCACCTGGCCCCGGGAGCCGAGCACGCCCATGATCGCCGACAGCAGGGTGGTCTTGCCGGCGCCGTTGGGGCCGATCACTGTCACGATCTGGCCCTTGCCCACCGTCAGGCTGGCGTTGCTCAGTGCCTCGACTTTGCCGTAGGCCACGCTCAGGTCCCTGATTTCTAGCACGGCGTCGTCGACCCGGTTAAGCGGTGCGAGCTGCGGTTCCACTTGCATGTTCATCATTCAACTCCTCCCAGATAGGCTTCCAGCACCGCCGGATCCTTCTGTACGTCTTCGGGCAGGCCTTGGGCGATCCGCTGGCCGAATTCCATGACCACTACGCGATCCACCAGGCCCATCACGAAGTCCATGTCGTGCTCGACCAGCAGAATCGCCATGCCTTCGCTGCGCAGGCGACTGAGCAGGATGCCCAGGGCTTCTTTTTCCTTGTGGCGCAGGCCGGCGGCGGGCTCATCGAGCAGCAGCAGGCACGGGTCGGCGCACAGGGCGCGGGCGATTTCGAGGATACGTTGCTGGCCGAGGGACAGGCTTCCGGCCTCGGCATTCAGGTAGTCACCCAGGCCGACGCGCTCCAGCTGGCGCCGGGCCTCGCCAAGCAGTTCGGCCTCCTCGCGACGATCCAGATGCAGGGCCGCCGACAGCACCCCTTGGGTGCCACGCAGATGCGCGCCAATCGCGACGTTTTCCAGCACACTCATGTTGCCCAGCAGTTTCACGTGCTGGAAGGTGCGGCTCATGCCCAGGCGGGCGACTTGCCGCGAGCTCAGGCCGTTGATCTTCCGGCCCATGAACAACACGTCGCCGCTGGTGGGTGTATCGACCCCGGAGAGCTGGTTGAACATCGTGCTCTTGCCGGCACCGTTGGGGCCGATCAGGGCGAGGATTTCCCCGGAGCGGATCTCCAGGCTCATGTCATTGTTGGCCACCAGCCCGCCGAAGCGCTTGGTCACATGCCGGGCCTCGAGGATCAGTTCGCCATGCCCGGGCAGTTGGCGGCGAGGCAGGGGC
>NZ_JAEKEG010000014.1 GCF_016651255.1 Pseudomonas sp. TH10 | reverse complement strand
GGGTCAACGCCTGATGCAATGCGCTACGGAACAGTGGGTGGTCATCGGCAATCAGGATTTCGTATGTGGCCATTTTTTAAATGATCCTGTTTTTCAAACAACTCGAGGTACAGCCACGGAGCTGCACCAACAGGGCACGTTCAACGCCAATCACAAGCTAAAACGGCGTCTCAAACCTTGGCCGCGCCCCAATCGGCGCCAAGCATGCCCAGCGGAACCGGGGTGGTCAAGGTGCATGGCCAGTACAGATCTTTACAGTATGGGCGACAATCAGCCCAAGGCAGCATAACCGCTGTGCACGAAGGGCATCAGCTCGGCATGCGCGGGGGTAGAAACATTCATGTCCAGCTGGTGCTTGGCATCGAGGTAGTGCTGGCTGAACACGTCGAAATAAGCGTCCAGTGCCGACGCGGCCGCCACATCGCCGGCCAGATCCAGACACAGCGCCGCCACTTCGGCGGTGCACAAGTGCTCACTGCGGGTTGAACGGCGCAAGCGGTAGCGCGAGAGCTTGTCGGGCAGCAGGCTCAGGATCGGCAAACTGTCGAAGTGCGGGCTCTTGCGGAAGATCTTGCGAGCTTCGGTCCAGGTCGCGTCCAGCAGAATGAACAGCGGACGTTTGCTGCTATCGGCGGCGACTGCGTTGGTCACCCGCGAAGGTTCGACGTATTCGCCGGGAAACACCAGATAGGGTTGCCATTGCGGATCGCTGAGCAGCGCCAGCATCTGCGCGTCGGGCTCAGTGCGCGACCAGATGAATGCGTGGTTATCGCGCACCACGTCGGCAATCAGCCAACCGGTATTGCTCGGTTTGAACACTTCCTTGCCGGTCATGATCAGGCACACGCCGGAACGGGTTTCGACGGTAGGTCGCCAGGCGCATAGGCAATGGCTGATGATGACGCGACAGTCGCGGCAACGCTCGGAGCGAAAGCCACGGGCCTGAATCGGCTTGATGCCTTCATCTTCGCGCTGATCGCGCAGACGGGCGACAGCGTTGGGGGCATGGTTCATCGCAGGCAACGCCGGCAGACAGGAAAACTCGACACGAACAACACTCGGCAAGGCAATAAAGGCCAGCAGTTTACCAGAGCGACGGGCACAAGCCTGTACCGTCCAGACCGGCTCCCCTATAATTCGCCGCCACTGAACGCACAGCCCCGAGGCTGGTCGAACCACCAGTCACCGAATCAGGAGAGTTTCATGCTGCGCCTTATCGTTCCCACCGCTGCCATTCTGCTGGCGTCGTCCTTCACCGCTCAGGCTGCCTCGCTGAGTGAGCAGAATCTGAACCGCGAGCTGCGCAATGTCGCCGCCCAAAGCAGCGTCGGCACGCCACGCGCAATCAATGAAGACATTCTTGATCAGGGCTACACCGTTGAAGGTACTCAACTGATCAATCATCTGAGCGTGCAAAAGAGCCACGCCGACAAGATGCGTGCTGACCCTAAAGCCGTGTATTTCCAGTTGGGAGCCTCGGTGTGCAACAACCCTTCGTTCCGCAAACTGATGGCCAAAGGCGCGATCATGCGTTACGACTTCACTGAAGTGAAAACCAACAAAGCGATCGGCTCCGCCAGCTACCAGGAATCGGATTGCCCGAAAGTAAATCAAAAGAAAAAGTGATCATCGGGAATTAGCGCGTCGCTGTTCGTCATCGGCGCGCAATTCCGCTACAAGTGCCTGCAAGTAACGCGAGCGACGCTCGCCACCTGCAAGACGCCGGCAGCACTCTTCCTCAAGACTCAAATGGTTGGTCTCGGCTGATACCTTGAGCAATCGATACAGCTGCGTATCGATTTCCAGAATGACCTTGGTCATAGTTCCCGCCTCCCTGCCCTTTCGCCCCAACTGCGCGATAAATCCTTTGAGTTACCTGTACCGTGCGTCTTGCCCTTGCGCAAAACGGTCGCGTCACGCCTGTAAGTAAGTAAATCAGAGCGCTGAACTCTCGGATCAGGTTCAGACGAGTGGTGAAATCACTTCTCGAATCGCTAATAAGCGATTGCCAGGAAAGACGTTGCGGCGCAATGATCAAGTCAGCGCGAATCCTCGCCAGAGACTAGATTTAGAGTAATCACCACTACATCTTTGGGCCGGGAAGGAGCCGCCCGTCATGGATTTTTGAAGTTGCGAACGTTTTTTTCATTCACCGAAAAAACCAGAGCCCGCACGCAAGGAGAAGTTAATGCCTTACCAACCGAATGACCTCCTTAGCCGTCATTTTGCAGAAAGCGGTCCTGACCTCATCAACCAGGTCGAAGAACAACTCAACCGTGTTTCCCCCAACAGCCTGAACATTCCGATCTACCGCGACATGATCCTCACCGTGCTGCGAATGGCACAGGAAGACCACAACCGCTGGAACGCCAAGATCACCCTGCAAGCCCTGCGCGAACTGGAACAAGCCTTTCGAGTACTGGAGAAATTCAAGGGGCGACGCAAAGTCACGGTGTTCGGCTCGGCGCGCACGCCGGTCGAGCATCCGTTGTATGCCATGGCACGAGAACTCGGCGCCGCATTGGCGCGCTCGGACATGATGGTCATCACCGGAGCCGGAGGCGGCATCATGGCCGCCGCGCATGAAGGCGCTGGCCGCGATCACAGCCTTGGGTTCAACATCACCCTGCCCTTCGAACAACATGCCAACCCGACTGTCGACGGCACTGGCAATCTGCTGCCGTTCCACTTTTTCTTCACGCGCAAGCTGTTCTTTGTCAAAGAGGCCGACGCGCTGGTGTTGTGCCCCGGCGGTTTCGGCACGCTGGATGAGGCGCTGGAGGTGCTGACCCTGATCCAGACCGGCAAAAGTCCGCTGGTGCCGGTAGTTTTGCTGGATGTACCGGGCGGCACGTTCTGGCAAGGCGCGATGGATTTCATCCGCCAGCAGTTGGAAGACAACCATTACATCCTGCCGACCGACATGAAGCTGATGCGTCTGGTTTATACCGTCGAGGAGGCGGTAGAGCAGATCAACCAGTTCTACAGCAACTTCCACTCCAGCCGCTGGCTCAAGCGGCAATTCGTGATCCGCATGCATCACAAGCTCAGCGATCAGGCGCTTGAGCACATGCAGGAGTCTTTCGCCGATCTGTGCTTGAGCGACCAGTTTCATCAACATGCCTACAGTGGCGAGGAACACGACGAAGCGCAGTTCAGCCATCTGGCGCGGTTGGCCTTCGCTTTTAATGCACGCACTCACGGGCGTCTGCGGGAGTTGATCGATTACATCAACCTGCCGGAAAACTGGGCTGACTCCAGACCGCAAACAGCACAACGCAGTCGCGAGCCGTCAAAGGCAATTTGAAGGCAAAAAAAAACGGCCCGCTATTTTCATAGCGGGCCGTTTTTGTTGAATCGTTTTAATCGTCCATGCCGCGACCGCTGAACAAGCGGTTGATCATCTCCATCGAAAAGCCCCGATAGGCGAGGAACCGGCCCTGCTTGGCCCGTTCTTTGGCATCGATTGGCAAATGTCCGGAAAACTTGCGCTGCCACGTATCCTGAAGCTGCTGCTGCCAACTGATACCGCTTTCGCGCAGGGCGAGTTCGATATCGGCACGTTGTAAACCGCGCTGGCTCAACTCCTCGCGAATCCGCAAAGGGCCATAACCGGAACGGGCACGGTAGGAAACAAAGCTTTCAAGGTAACGCGCTTCGGAAAGCAGCCCTTCTTCCGTCAGACGGTCGAGTGCAGTGTCGATCATTTCAGGTAGAGCGCCGCGCTGACGCAGCTTACGCGTCAGCTCGACTCGACCATGCTCGCGTCGAGCGAGCAGGTCCATTGCGGTTCGCCGCACTGCGACGAGTGTATCGAGTACGGCGGTCATCGGATCAATCAAACATCTACATCAACCAGGTCATCTGCTTTCACCCGATCTGCCAACGCTTTAACGTCTGGTGCCGGAGTCAGCAGCTTGTCACGCAGTTGCTTCTCGAGCTTCGCAGCGATTTCCGGGTTATCCGCCAGGAACTTGGCCGAGTTGGCCTTGCCCTGACCGATCTTGGTGCCTTCATAGGCATACCAGGCGCCGGACTTCTCGACGAAACCATGCAGTACGCCCAGGTCGATCATCTCGCCGTTGAGGTAGATGCCCTTGCCGTAAAGAATCTGGAACTCGGCCTGACGGAACGGCGAAGCCACCTTGTTCTTCACAACCTTGACGCGAGTTTCGCTGCCGACCACTTCGTCGCCTTCTTTCACCGCGCCGGTACGGCGGATGTCGAGACGAACAGAAGCGTAGAATTTCAGAGCGTTACCACCGGTGGTGGTTTCCGGACTACCGAACATCACGCCGATCTTCATACGGATCTGGTTGATGAAGATCACCAGGCAGTTGGCGTTCTTGATGTTACCGGTAATTTTACGCAGCGCCTGGGACATCAGACGGGCTTGCAGGCCCACGTGCATGTCGCCCATTTCGCCTTCGATTTCAGCTTTAGGCACCAGTGCTGCCACGGAGTCGACGATGATCACGTCAACAGCGTTGGAACGCACCAGCATGTCAGTGATTTCCAGAGCCTGTTCGCCAGTGTCCGGCTGGGACACCAACAGGTCGTCGACGTTAACGCCCAGCTTGCCGGCGTACTCAGGGTCGAGGGCGTGTTCGGCGTCGACGAATGCGCAAGTCGCGCCAGCTTTTTGAGCTTGGGCGATCACGGACAGTGTCAGTGTGGTTTTACCGGAGGATTCAGGACCGTAGATCTCAACGATACGGCCTTTTGGCAGGCCGCCGATGCCGAGAGCAATGTCCAGACCCAGAGAGCCAGTGGAGATAGCCGGGATCGCCTGACGGTCTTGATCGCCCATACGCATCACGGCACCCTTGCCGAATTGACGTTCGATCTGACCCAGGGCCGCAGCCAAGGCTTTCTTCTTGTTGTCGTCCATTAAAGTCCTCACGTAATCAATAAGGCCTGACGGCCAACACCTGTATAAGTAGCCAGTATTATTCCACAGCGTTCGCGGATCGCCTACCCCTGATTTTCGATTTCTCGTGCCGCTAGTCGCAGGAGCCCCTCTAGCGCGGCCTTCACCGTTTGTCGGCGGACTTCGTCGCGGTTACCGGGGAAGTGTTGGACCTCACTGGAAACCAGGTCACCCACGCCCCAGGCCAACCAGACGGTGCCCACCGGTTTGCTTGGAGAACCACCGTCGGGCCCGGCAACGCCGCTGACCGCGACGGCAAAAGTCGCCCGGCTTTTCTCCTGGGCGCCCCTGACCATGGCCTCGACCACCTCGCGACTGACCGCGCCTACGGTGGAGAACAGCTCGCCAGGCACATTCAGCTGTTCGGTTTTCTGCCGGTTGGAGTAAGTCACGTAACCGGCTTCGAACCATGCCGAACTACCGGGAATCCGGGTAATTGCCTCGGCGATCCCGCCGCCGGTGCACGACTCGGCGGTCGTGACATGAGCATTGAGCACCTGCAGGCGTCTGCCAAGTTCAGCGGCGAGCTGGGTGATTTCTTTCACGGTCATCTCCTTGTCGGGCGGGATAAGCACTACCGTACACGAGCCAATTACGCTTGCAAGGCGCGCCCCCCATCAAAAATGTGAGGAAATGCGCGGTGTGTGCGGGGTTGGAACTGCATCGCAGGGCTTTCACTCCTGCGGCGGGCGGACCGCCCATGGTAACCTTGCGCCCATCGCGGAAAAGCCCGGCGGTTGCCCCGCTTTTGCCCTACATTTTTTAACGAGTTGCCTGACAATCCGATGAATAAAGCGCTCTCCGACCTGTCCTCCCACACGCCAATGATGCAGCAGTACTGGCGCCTGAAAAACCAGCACCCCGACCAGCTGATGTTCTACCGCATGGGCGACTTCTACGAGATCTTCTATGAAGATGCGAAGAAAGCCGCCAAGTTGCTGGACATCACCCTGACCGCGCGCGGGCAGTCTGCAGGACAAGCGATCCCCATGTGCGGGATTCCTTACCACGCGGCGGAAGGTTACCTGGCGAAACTGGTAAAGCTTGGCGAGTCGGTGGTGATCTGTGAGCAGGTCGGCGACCCGGCCACCAGCAAAGGGCCCGTGGATCGCCAGGTGGTGCGGATCATCACGCCGGGTACGGTCAGCGACGAAGCGTTGCTGGATGAGCGCCGCGACAACCTGATTGCCGCGGTGCTGGGAGACGAGCGCCTGTTTGGCCTGGCCGTGCTGGACATCACCAGCGGCAGCTTCAGCGTGTCGGAAATCAAGGGTTGGGAGAATCTGCTGGCGGAACTGGAGCGGATCAACCCGGTTGAGTTGCTGATCCCGGATGACTGGCCAAGGGACCTGCCGGCGGAAAAGCGCCGTGGCGTCAGTCGTCGCGCTCCGTGGGATTTCGAGCGCGACTCGGCGCTGAAAAGTCTCTGCCAACAGTTTTCCACCCAGGACCTGAAAGGCTTCGGCTGCGAGAACCTGACCCTGGCCATCGGCGCCGCCGGTTGCCTGCTGGCTTATGCCAAGGAAACCCAGCGCACCGCACTGCCCCACTTGCGCAGCCTGCGCCACGAACGTCTCGATGATACTGTCGTGCTCGACGGTGCCAGCCGACGCAACCTGGAACTCGACACCAACCTGGCCGGCGGCCGCGACAACACCCTGCAATCGGTGGTCGATCGTTGCCAGACCGCCATGGGCAGTCGTTTGCTGACCCGTTGGCTGAACCGCCCGCTGCGTGACCTGACCGTATTGCTGGCGCGCCAGACCTCGATCACTTGCCTGCTCGACGTCTATCGCTTCGAGAAGCTGCAACCGCAGCTCAAGGAAATCGGCGACATCGAGCGAATTCTCGCGCGAATCGGCCTGCGCAATGCGCGCCCTCGTGACCTCGCACGTCTGCGTGACGCCCTAGGCGCGCTGCCTGAACTGCAGGTGGCGATGGCTGAACTGGAAGCGCCACACCTCATTCAACTGGCCGCGACCACCAGCACCTACCCGGAACTGGCCGCGTTGCTGGAAAAGGCCATCATCGACAACCCGCCGGCGGTTATCCGTGACGGCGGCGTGTTGAAAACCGGCTATGACAGCGAACTTGATGACCTGCAATCCCTGAGCGAGAACGCCGGGCAATTCCTGATCGATCTGGAAGCGCGGGAAAAAGCCCGTACCGGCCTGTCGCACTTGAAAGTCGGCTACAACCGCATCCACGGCTACTTCATCGAACTGCCGAGCAAGCAGGCAGAGTCGGCGCCGGCCGACTACATCCGTCGCCAGACGCTGAAAGGTGCCGAGCGTTTCATCACCCCTGAACTGAAAGAGTTCGAAGACAAGGCGCTGTCGGCCAAGAGCCGCGCTCTGGCGCGCGAGAAAATGCTTTACGAAGCACTGCTGGAAGATTTGATCAGCCAGTTGCCGCCCTTACAGGACACTGCCGCCGCGTTGGCCGAACTGGACGTGCTGAGCAACCTCGCCGAGCGTGCGCTGAACCTTGACCTGAATTGCCCGCGCTTCGTCGAAGAGCCGTGCATGCGCATCACCCAGGGTCGCCACCCGGTAGTCGAGCAAGTGCTGACCACGCCGTTTGTGGCCAACGACCTGAGCCTGGATGACAACACGCGCATGCTGGTGATTACAGGTCCGAACATGGGCGGTAAATCCACCTACATGCGCCAAACCGCATTGATTGTGCTGCTCGCGCACATTGGCAGCTTCGTGCCGGCGGCCGCCTGTGAACTGTCGTTGGTTGACCGCATCTTCACCCGTATCGGTTCCAGCGATGATTTGGCGGGTGGCCGTTCGACCTTCATGGTTGAAATGAGCGAAACCGCGAACATCCTGCACAACGCCACTGAACGCAGTCTGGTGCTGATGGACGAAGTCGGACGCGGCACCAGCACCTTCGACGGTCTGTCGCTGGCGTGGGCTGCCGCCGAGCGCCTGGCGCATCTGCGCGCCTATACTCTGTTCGCGACCCACTATTTCGAACTGACCGTGTTGCCGGAAGCCGAGCCATTGGTGGCCAACGTGCACCTCAACGCCACCGAGCACAACGAACGCATCGTGTTCCTGCACCACGTACTGCCGGGGCCCGCCAGCCAAAGCTATGGCCTGGCGGTTGCGCAATTGGCCGGCGTGCCCAGTGAAGTGATCGTGCGTGCGCGTGAGCACTTGAGCCGACTGGAAGACACCGCGTTGCCGCATGAGGCGCCTAAACCCGCCGCCAAGGGCAAACCGGCAGCGCCGCAGCAAAGTGACATGTTCGCCAGCCTGCCGCACCCGGTGCTCGACGAACTGGCGAAAGTGGATCTGGATGACATGACCCCACGCCGTGCGCTCGAAATGCTCTATGCACTGAAGAACCGGATATAAGCACTAAAGAAGCGGATATAACGCAAACGGCTTCAAGCTGTTAGAATCTCGCGCGGTTTGGGATGCTGCTGGCTACAGCCAGGCCTGCAGACTATCGCTCCCAAACCTGGCGACCCCAACGTGAAGGGGCTCCGCTGCCGCCGCCTGAGGAGAAAATTAGAAATGACCTTCGTCGTCACCGACAACTGCATCAAGTGCAAGTACACCGACTGCGTAGAAGTGTGTCCGGTGGACTGCTTTTACGAAGGCCCGAACTTCCTGGTGATTCACCCGGATGAATGCATCGACTGCGCCCTGTGCGAACCAGAATGCCCGGCCGTGGCAATTTTCTCCGAGGATGAAGTTCCAGAGGATATGCAGGAATTCATTCAACTGAACGTTGATCTGGCTGAAATCTGGCCGAACATCACCGAGAAGAAAGAATCGCTGCCGGATGCCGAAGAGTGGGATGGCGTCAAAGGCAAGATCAAAGACCTCGAACGCTGATCTGTCCCGCGCTCGAATCAAAAGGCCCCTTGCGGGCCTTTTTTTTGTCCATAAAAGATCGCAGCCTGCGGTAGCTCCTGTATGAGCTGACTTTTCTGCGGACAAAAAAAGGGGCGGTTTGACCCGCCCACATTTTTTCCCTATTCCCTGTATTCCTTTTCATCGTCCTGATGAATCGCGTCCTGCGATGTCCATTCCCCTCATCCTTGAAGGGCGTGTCTGTCCGTCGACACAACCCAGATATTAAAGAGTTCCCTGTCATGAGCAACGGCCCGAATACGCTTGGAGGCACTGTCATAAGCACTTCACATTAAAAAATAAACAGTTAAATCAATAGGTTAGATAGGACCAACGTGAAGAGTGGACTTCTGCCGCAGGCTAAAAATAACGAACACTTACGGAAGAGTAAGCAAAGGCTTACATCGCGAGACTACACCTTGGACACTTTCGTAAAAACTGACGAACGCCATTCCCTGTAGGAGCTGCCGGGGTTTACCTGCAGGTAACAAAAAGCCCCGAACCAGTCGGGGCTTTTTGCGGGCGGTCGTTTGAGGCGCTTACTGGAACAGCGACTCGCTCGACAGGCCATTCTTCTCAAGGATTTCACGAAGGCGCTTGAGGCCCTCTACCTGGATCTGCCGCACCCGTTCCCGGGTCAGGCCGATCTCCAGGCCTACATCTTCGAGCGTGCTGCTTTCGTGGCCGCGCAGGCCGAAGCGGCGGATGACCACCTCGCGCTGCTTGTCGGTCAGTTCGGACAGCCATTGATCGATGCTCTGCGACAGGTCGTCATCCTGCAACAGTTCACATGGATCGGTTGGGCGATCATCTGTAAGGGTGTCCAGCAGGGTTTTATCCGAATCCGGACCCAGCGAGACGTCGACCGAAGAAACCCGTTCATTCAGACCAAGCATGCGCTTGACCTCGCCTACCGGTTTTTCCAGCAGGTTGGCGATTTCTTCGGGTGAAGGTTCGTGGTCGAGCTTTTGCGTCAGCTCTCGTGCAGCGCGCAGGTACACGTTGAGTTCCTTGACTACATGAATCGGCAACCGGATGGTCCGGGTCTGATTCATGATCGCGCGCTCGATGGTTTGACGTATCCACCAGGTCGCGTAGGTCGAGAAGCGGAAACCGCGTTCAGGGTCGAACTTTTCCACCGCGCGGATCAGCCCAAGGTTGCCCTCTTCGATCAGATCCAGCAGCGACAGCCCCCGATTGACATAACGCCGGGCGATTTTCACCACCAGGCGCAGGTTACTTTCAATCATGCGTTTGCGCCCGGCCGGATCGCCACTTTGCGACAAGCGCGCAAAATGAACTTCTTCCTCCGGGGAGAGCAATGGGGAAAAGCCGATTTCGTTGAGATACAACTGCGTGGCATCAAGTGCACGCGTGTAGTCGATGTACTTGTGTTGTTTAAGTGAGGCGGATTGTTTGGATTTGGAACGAACGGAAGGTGGAGCAGCCCCTTCATCATTCGACATCGAAGATTCCGAATCGATGCCGGCCTCCATAAGGAGAACCTCATCGTCGATGTCAAACTCCGGCACTTCTTTACTGAGAGCCATTGTTATAGTCCTTTGGTGAGTTCGACCCCAAGCTCAAGCGACGCCTCTATCCTTGGCAGCGCTGGAGCCTGTCCCCTCTACGTGACGGAACAGGCTGGCTTACAAATCAACGTCTTGGCAGGAACTGCAACGGATCCACAGGTTTACCTTGGCGGCGAATCTCAAAATGCAGTTTCACCCGGTCTGTACCCGTTGACCCCATTTCGGCAATTGTCTGTCCGACCTTGACCTGCTGTCCCTCCCGAACCAACAGCCTGCGGTTATGGCCGTAGGCACTGACGTAGGTTTCGCTGTGTTTGATGATGACTAATTCGCCGTAGCCCCTTAAGCCACTCCCGGCGTAAACCACCGTCCCATCAGACGCAGCTAAAACAGGCTGTCCCAAATCTCCGGCGATATCAATTCCTTTATTCAAACTACCGTTTGAAGAGAATTTTCCAATCAGAATGCCATTAGATGGCCATCCCCAGCCGGTCGGGGCTGGCCCTGCCGGAGGCAGTGGAGCGGGGGTTTGCTTGTTGGCGACGGACGGTATAGCGCCCGCAGAACCGCCCGCAGAACCCGTGGTGGTAGTGGTCGTGGTGCCATTTGCCTGGCGTCGGATTACCGTTGTTTTGCTCGACGAAGAAGGTGAAGAACTGGCGCCGCTCACCACTGCTGTCGACGTTGAACCGGTGCGGCCATCAAAGCGAATTGTCTGACCCGGATGGATCGTATACGGCGTAGGAATATTGTTCCGGGCAGCGAGGGCTTTGTAGTCCCAGCCGTAGCGAAAAGCGATCGAAAACATCGTATCGCCCGGACGGACTACATATTGCCCGGTCGTTACCGCAGGACGCTGCGCGACCGCGTTGCGATCGACCACTCGAACGTTACTCGATTTGGTGCTGGAGCAACCCACCAGCAAGGTGCTCAAGACAAGGCCAGTCACCAGGCGCTGAAAGCTCGTGTTACCCATACGCTGCGCAATGACTGTGAGACTCACCCGCCGCTCCCTTTGTGGTGGCTGAAAAATTTGGAATGCCGGTTTTCGGCATGACGTGTCGCAAGTATAACGGGCCGATTCGGCTTTACCTTAGTGAACTACCGCACACGTTTGCTCACTGACGATGAATCTGTTTAACCCGATGTTGCCGCTGTAAGACATGAGCAATCGAATAGAATTCAGCGCGTTTAAACAAATGCTCAGGCAAGCGGCCCGTTCAACAACGGCACGAACCGGACAGCACCCAGTACATGCCTGGAAAAACCCTGTTCCTCGCGGACGATCAGCATCAATTGCTGGACCTCCCCGAGCCGACAGGGATCACCAGGCGTCCACCCGGCGCCAACTGGTCGAGCAACGCCTGGGGTACATCTGTCGCGACCGCCGTGACGATTATTCCGTTGTAGGGCGCCAGCGCCGGCCAGCCTTCCCAGCCGTCCCCCAGCGAAACACCACATTGCGCAGGTTCAATTCGACCAGGCGCTCCTTGGCCCGGTCCTGCAGGACCTTGATGCGTTCCACCGAGAACACTCGCTCGACCAGCTGCGACAGCACCGCCGTCTGATAACCCGAACCCGTGCCAATCTCGAGGACCTTGTCCAGCGGCCCCGCTTCCAGCAGAAGCTCGCTCATGCGCGCGACCATGTAAGGCTGGGAGATGGTCTGGTTATGGCCGATCGGTAACGCCGTGTCTTCATAAGCGCGGTGTGCCAGTGCTTCATCGACAAACAGATGACGCGGTGTACGACGAATCACCTCCAGCACCTTGGCGTTGGAGAGGCCCTCGTCATACAGACGCTGGATCAGGCGCTCGCGGGTACGCTGGGAAGTCATGCCGATGCCGCGCCGCAGAATGTCGTCGTGCTCACGAGCCATTAGCGCAGGCCCTCCAGCCAGCCATCAAGATTTCTGAAGGCGTCATTGAAGGTTCGGTCCAGTTGCAGTGGAGTGATCGACACATAGCCTTGCACCACTGCGTGGAAATCCGTACCCGGGCCACCGTCTTCGGCGTCCCCGGCAGCTGCAATCCAGTAACCGGACTTGCCACGCGGGTCGACCACTTTCAGCGGTGCCGCAGCCCGGGCGCGATGGCCGAGGCGGGTCAGCTGAATGCCGCGAATGTGATCGAGGGGCAAATTCGGAATGTTCACGTTCAGCACCGTGCGCGGGGGCAGGTCGAGGTCAGCGTGGGCTTCTACCAGTTTGCGCGCAAAGTAAGCCGCTGTGGGAAGGTTCTCCGTCTGCCGGGAGACCAGGGAGAACGCGAAGGAAGGACGCTCCAGGAATCGTCCTTCCAGAGCCGCAGCAACCGTTCCGGAATACAGCACGTCGTCCCCAAGATTGGCGCCCAGGTTGATCCCCGAAACCACCATGTCCGGCTGGCGCTCCAGCAGGCCGTTGAGGCCCAGGTGCACGCAATCGGTAGGCGTGCCATTAAGGCTGATGAAGCCGTTGGCCAGGTATTGCGGGTGCAGCGGACGGTCGAGCGTCAGCGAACTGCTGGCGCCGCTTTTGTCCTGCTCCGGGGCGATAACCACGCATTCGGTGTAATCCGCCAGCGCAGCATAAAGCGCGGCGAGACCGGGTGCGGTTACCCCATCGTCGTTAGAAATCAGAATACGCATGGGCTGTCCGTCTGCCCCACCGGCACCAGATCAACGAGTTCGCGCACCAATACGGTGGCGAAGCATCCGGCCGGGAGGACGAATTCCAGTTGCAGAATGTCAGGCTGGGGATAATGCCACGTCAATCCGCCAATGGGCAGCCGCAGGATGCGACGTTCATGGCTCATGCCGGCATGAATCAACCAATCGCGCAGCTCTGCATGCTCGGCGGCGATCCCCTGCTCCAGATCATGGACAGCGCCTGCGGTCGGCGAGTCACCTTCGCCCCACTGCGGGCCGGTCGGATGCAGGTCGAGAATGGCCAGACGCGGGTCGCTGCATTCAGCTTCACCGGCCGGGAAAAAGCTGCGGCTGTCGGTGAATGCCAGCAGATCGCCGACTTGTGCCTTTTGCCAGGTGCCATCGGCGACCCGCGCCGCCAGCACCTGATTGAACAGAAAACTACGCGCTGTCGAGAGCAGGCGCGAACGCACATTGCGTTGCTCCGGCAATGCCTTGCGCGCCGCCCACGCACGCGCATCAACGACGTTGCCGCCATCATGGCCAAAACGCTGGGCGCCGAAATAATTGGGAATGCCTTGTTTGGCGATCAGTTGCAACCGCTCTTCGATGGCGGCTTTGTCGCCATTGAATTGAGTCAGGCGCAGCGTGAAGCCGTTGGCCGAATGCGCACCGCGTTGCAGCTTGCGCTTGTGTCGGGTGGTCTTGAGGATCTTCAGCGTGTCGTTTTCCGCTGCCGACAGATCGGGATCAGCCTTGCCCGGCAACTGCACGCTGAACCACTGACGGGTCAGCGCCTGACGATCCTTGAGGCCGGCGTAACTGACGGTACGCAACGGCACGCCGGCAGCCTTGGCGATACGCCGTGCCGCTTCCTCGGTGTTCAGGCCACGCTTCTCGACCCAGATCCACAAATGTTCGCCGTCACCGCTGAACGGGATGTCGAGAACTTCATCGACCTGAAAATCTTCAGCAATGGCTTTCAGTACCGCGCTGCCGAGGGGTTCGCCATAGGCCCGCGGGCCGAGCAATTGCAGTTCATTCATGCGCGCAGCAACAAGGCAACGGTGTGCACGGCAATGCCTTCTTCGCGACCGACAAAGCCAAGCTTCTCGGTGGTGGTAGCTTTCACGTTCACTTGATCCAACTCAACTTGTAGATCCGCAGCGATCAGCGCGCGCATCGATTCGATATGCGGGGCCATTTTTGGCGCCTGGGCGACGATGGTGTTGTCGACGTTGCCGACTTTCCAGCCTTTGGCGTGGATCAGCGCGACCACATGACGCAATAGCGCACGGCTGTCGGCGCCCTTGAATTGCGGGTCGGTGTCCGGGAAGTGTTTGCCGATATCGCCCAGCGCAGCAGCGCCGAGCAAGGCATCACTCAAGGCGTGCAGCAGGACGTCACCGTCGGAGTGAGCGAGCAGCCCGAAGCTGTGTGCGATGCGCACGCCGCCCAGAGTAATGAAATCGCCTTCAGCGAAACGGTGCACATCATAGCCGTGGCCAATACGCATAAAAAAAACGCCCCGATTTTTGTCAGGGCGTGATTCTACCTGCTTTGCAGCACATTAGGCGTTTAGAGCACGCCCGTGATGCTGCAAGTGGTCGTCTATGAAGCTTGAGATGAAGAAATAGCTGTGGTCGTAGCCCGGTTGCAGGCGCAACGTCAGCGGGTGGCCCGCCTGTTTTGCCGCTTGTTGCAGTGCCTCGGGTTTGAGCTGGGTGGCGAGGAAGTCGTCACGATCACCTTGATCGACCAATAGCGGCAGCTTTTCATCCGCGTCGGCGATCAGCGCGCAGGCATCCCACTCCTTCCACTTCGAACGGTCTTCGCCCAGGTAACGGGAAAATGCCTTCTGACCCCACGGGCAATCCATCGGATTGTTGATGGGCGAAAATGCCGACACCGATTGATAACGCCCCGGATTACGCAATGCGCAGACCAGCGCGCCATGGCCGCCCATGGAGTGGCCGCTGATGCTGCGTTGGTCCGACGCAGGGAAATGCGCTTCAACCAGTGAAGGCAATTCCTGCACGACATAGTCATGCATCCGATAGTGTCGCGACCAAGGTTCCTGCGTGGCATTCAGATAGAACCCGGCGCCAAGGCCGAAATCCCATGCGCCATCCGGATCGCCCGGCACATCCGCGCCGCGTGGACTGGTGTCCGGGGCGACGATGATCAAACCGAGTTCAGCCGCCATGCGCAGGGCGCCGGCCTTGTGCATGAAGTTCTCATCAGTGCAGGTCAGGCCCGACAACCAGTACAGCACCGGCAGCTTGCCGCCCTGCTCTGCCTGCGGTGGCAGATAGACAGCGAACACCATGTCGCAACCGAGCACATCGGAACGATGGCGATAACGCTTGTGCCAACCGCCAAAACTCTTCTGACAGGAGATATTTTCCAGACTCATGTAAAGACTCCTACGCGGTCACGGCAACACGCCTTCACGACGTGTCGCCATATCCCGGCGATTGATCAGAAATGAATGACGGTACGGATGCTCTTGCCTTCGTGCATCAGGTCGAACGCCTTGTTAATGTCTTCCAGACCCATGGTGTGGGTAATGAAAGTATCCAGCGGAATCTCGCCGCTTTGCGCCATGTCGACGTAGCTTGGCAACTCGGTACGACCGCGCACGCCGCCGAATGCCGAACCGCGCCAGACGCGACCGGTGACCAACTGGAAAGGACGCGTAGCAATTTCCTGACCGGCACCGGCCACACCGATGATCACCGACTCGCCCCAGCCTTTGTGACAGCACTCAAGCGCCGCGCGCATCAGTTGAACATTGCCGATGCACTCGAACGAGAAGTCGACGCCGCCGTCCGTCATGTCGACGATCACTTCCTGGATCGGACGATCGAAATCTTTCGGGTTCACGCAGTCGGTTGCACCGAGTTGCTTGGCGATTTCGAACTTGGCCGGGTTGATGTCGATAGCAATGATCCGGCCGGCCTTGGCTTTGACCGCACCGATGATCGCAGACAGACCGATGCCGCCCAGACCGAAGATAGCTACGGTGTCACCTGGCTTGACCTTGGCGGTGTTGAGCACCGCACCGATACCAGTGGTGACGCCACAGCCCAGCAGGCAGACCTTTTCCAGCGGCGCGTCTTTAGAGATCTTGGCCACGGAAATTTCCGGCAGCACGGTGTATTCCGAGAATGTCGAAGTACCCATGTAGTGGAAAATCGTCTCGCCCTTGTAGGAAAAACGCGAAGTACCGTCCGGCATCAGGCCTTTGCCCTGGGTTGCACGAATGGCCTGACACAGGTTGGTCTTGCCCGACTTGCAGAATTTGCACTGGCCGCATTCCGGGGTGTACAGCGGAATGACGTGATCGCCGACAGCAACCGAGGTCACGCCCTCGCCGATAGCCTCAACGATGGCGCCACCTTCGTGGCCGAGGATCGACGGGAAGATGCCTTCCGGGTCAGCGCCGGACAAGGTGTAGGCGTCGGTGTGGCAAACCCCGGAAGCCACCACGCGCAGCAACACTTCACCGGCCTTGGGCATGGCGACATCGACTTCTACGATTTCCAGCGGCTTTTTGGCCTCGAAGGCAACGGCGGCGCGCGACTTGATCATGCTGACTCTCCAGTGAATTCATTGAATAAAAAAACCAGACAAGGAGTGTAATACATGGCCAGACGATGAATAATCTGGCCAAAAGCAAAACATTATTGCCATACAGGGATAATCCCGATGTCCGAAAATCGCTGGGAAGGCATTGACGAGTTCGTCGCCGTCGCCGAATGCAGCCAGTTCACCGCTGCGGCCGAACGCCTCGGGGTTTCTTCCTCCCACATCAGTCGACAAATCGTACGACTGGAGGAGCGTCTGCAGACCCGCCTGCTGTATCGCAGTACCCGGCGGGTAACGTTGACTGAGGCCGGCCAGACGTTCCTGCAACATTGCCAGCGCTTGCAGGATGGTCGCGAGGAAGCATTGCGCGCCGTCGGCGACCTGACCAGCGAACCGAAAGGCATGTTGCGCATGACCTGCGCGGTGGCTTACGGCGAGCGATTTATCGTGCCGCTGGTGACAAGGTTCATGGGGCTGTATCCCCAATTGCGCATCGATATCGAATTGAGCAACCGCCAACTCGATCTGGTGCATGAAGGGCTGGATCTGGCGATTCGACTGGGCCGACTGCAGGATTCGCGGCTGGTCGCCACTCGGCTGGCGCCTCGGCGCATGTACCTGTGTGCATCGCCGTCCTACGTCGAACGCTACGGTCGCCCACACAGCCTGTCTGAACTGAGCCGGCATAATTGCCTGATCGGCAGTTCCGACCTGTGGCAACTGGAGCAGAACGGGCGAGAGTTTTCCCAGCGGGTGCAGGGCAACTGGCGCTGCAACAGTGGGCAAGCGGTGCTGGACGCAGCGTTACAGGGGTCGGGTTGTGTCAGTTGCCGGACTATTACGTGCTGGAGCATCTGCACAGTGGTGCGCTGATTTCGTTGCTGGAGGCGCATCAGCCGCCGAATACGGCGGTGTGGGCGCTGTATCCGCAGCAGCGGCATCTGTCGCCGAAGGTGCGCAAGTTGGTGGATTTTCTTAAGGAAGGGTTGGCCAAGAGGCCCGAGTATCGGGGTTGATGGTTTGAAGATCAAAGATCGTCCGAAGGCTCGGGCCGCGTTCAGACGATCTTTAGCGCCGGTGAGCCCAACGCTGACGCAACCACTCCAGATCTTCGGGGCGGGTAACCTTTAGATTGTCGGAGCGACCTTCAATCAGACGCGGCGCCAACCCCGCCCACTCCATCGCCGACGCTTCATCGGTGATAACTGCATCTGCCACCAGGCTGTCAGCCAGCGCACGATGCAGTGCACCCAGGCGAAACATCTGCGGCGTATACGCCTGCCAGATCACACTGCGATCTACGGTTTCAACCACACGCCCCTGCTTGTCGACCCGTTTCAACGTATCGCGC
The DNA here is from genome assembly GCF_016651255.1 of Pseudomonas sp. TH10. Taxonomy (GTDB): domain Bacteria; phylum Pseudomonadota; class Gammaproteobacteria; order Pseudomonadales; family Pseudomonadaceae; genus Aquipseudomonas. Next base: position 39,895 of record NZ_JAEKEG010000014.1, on the reverse strand, counting down.
GCCGGCACCGCCAGCAGCCCACCGACCGGATCATCCGCCAGTTCACTCAGCAACTTATCGAGATCATCACGGGCCAGGTTCGGTCGAGCGGCGTCGTGTACCAGCACCCAATCTTCATCATCAGCGCCCAATGCATGCAGGTGCAGCAAGGCATTGAGCACCGAGCCTGAACGCTCGGCACCGCCCTCAACCCGCTGAATACGCGGATCGCTGGCGCTCGCCAGGTTCGGCCAATAAGGATCATCGACAGCAAGACTGACCACCAGGCCTCGGAGGCTCGGGTGATCGAGGAAACAGCCGAGGCTGTGTTCGAGAATTGTGCGCCCGCCCAGTTGCAAGTACTGCTTGGGACGGTCCGCGGCCATTCGGGCACCGACGCCCGCGGCAGGAATCACGGCCCAGAAGGCCGGCAGAGAATTGATCATTGGGCCAACTGGTAAAGGGTTTCGCCGTCCTTGACCATGCCCAACTCGTGACGAGCCCGTTCTTCAACGGTCTCCATGCCTTTTTTCAGCTCACTGACTTCAGCGTCCATCACTCGGTTGCGCTCCAGCAAACCCTCGTTCTCAGCGTGCTGATCGGCGATCTGCTGAGTCAGCTCGGCCACTTGCGCCAGGCTGCCATTACCCACCCAAAGGCGGTACTGCAGGCCAGCCAGCAACAGGAGCAAAACGAGAAACAACCAATTGGGACTGCGCATCGAATATCAGGTATCCAGTGAAAAAAGACAGCCACGCTAAAACTTTGAAGCATCTGATAGCACGAAGCCTGGAAAGATCCAGGCTTGTGCTGTTAAGGCATCAGATTAGTGGCAAATCCATCGCTGTCACGACTTTTTCGACACAATCCGGTGTCCTTTTATCAGTTTCCGCTTAACCGCGGAATTCGCTACGACCGTTGTATTTGGCTTTGCCATTCAACTGCTCTTCGATACGCAGCAGTTGGTTGTACTTGGAAACGCGGTCGGAACGGCACAGCGAACCGGTCTTGATCTGGCCAGCCGAGGTGCCCACAGCCAGGTCGGCGATGGTCGAATCTTCGGTTTCGCCCGAACGGTGCGAGATCACCGCGGTGTAACCGGCAGCCTTGGCCATCTGGATGGCTTCCAGGGTTTCGGTCAGGGTGCCGATCTGGTTGAACTTGATCAGGATCGAGTTGGCGATCTTTTTATCGATGCCTTCTTTCAGGATCTTGGTGTTGGTCACGAACAGATCGTCGCCGACCAGTTGGATTTTCTCGCCGATCTTGTCGGTGAGGACTTTCCAGCCAGCCCAGTCGGATTCATCCAGGCCATCTTCGATGGAGATGATCGGATAGCGCTCGGTCAGGCCTTTCAGGTAATCAGCAAAACCTTCGGAGGTGAACACATGCCCTTCACCGGCCAGGTTGTATTTGCCGTCTTCGTAGAATTCGCTGGCCGCGCAGTCGAGTGCCAGGGTCACGTCGGTGCCCAGCTTATAACCGGCGTTGGCCACAGCTTCCGAGATCACTTTCAAAGCGTCTTCGTTGGACGCCAGGTTGGGTGCGAAACCCCCTTCGTCGCCAACGGCAGTGCTCAGGCCGCGGGCCTTCAGCACAGCTTTCAAGTGATGGAAAATCTCGGTGCCCATACGCAGACCTTCCGAGAAAGACTTGGCGCCAACTGGCTGAACCATGAATTCCTGGATGTCGACGTTGTTATCGGCGTGCTCGCCACCGTTGATGATGTTCATCATCGGAACCGGCATCGAGTACACGCCAGGTGTGCCGTTCAGGTTGGCGATGTGAGCGTACAGTGGCAGGTCCTGGTCCTGTGCAGCAGCCTTGGCCGCAGCCAGGGAAACGGCGAGGATCGCGTTGGCGCCCAGGGAACCTTTGTTTTCAGTACCGTCGAGCTTGATCATCGCGTGATCCAGGGCTTTCTGGTCGCTTGGGTCGGTGCCCAGTAGCAGATCGCGGATCGGACCGTTGATGTTGGCTACCGCTTTGAGCACGCCCTTGCCCAGGTAACGGCTCTTGTCGCCATCACGCAGCTCGAGCGCTTCACGCGAGCCAGTGGATGCACCGGACGGCGCGCAAGCGCTGCCGATGATGCCGTTGTCGAGAAGCACGTCCGCTTCCACGGTGGGATTGCCACGGGAGTCGAGAACTTCACGACCTTTGATGTCGACGATTTTTGCCATTGTTGTAAACACTCCAAAGTTGACGAAAACGACGCAGCTAGAGGAAATCTTTTTACCGTCGGCAAGTGGTGTGCAGCGGGCAGCTTGCAGACGACAACGCACATGCCCGAGGGCATGTGCGACAAATCGTGCGGTACTTTACCGGAGAATTGAGTGTTACGCGGTTTCTACCGTCGGAAAACTCTTCACCAGTTCGTCCAACGCTTTGAGCTGGGCCAGGAATGGCTCCAGTTTGTCCAGACGCAAGGCGCAAGGGCCGTCGCATTTGGCATTGTCCGGATCCGGGTGAGCTTCGAGGAACAGACCGGCCAGCGCCTGGCTCATGCCAGCCTTGGCCAGATCCAGAACCTGCGCACGGCGACCGCCAGCGGAGTCGGAACGACCGCCAGGCATTTGCAGCGCGTGGGTCACGTCGAAGAATACCGGATACTCGAACTGCTTCATGATGCCGAAGCCGAGCATGTCGACCACGAGGTTGTTGTAGCCGAAGCTCGAACCACGCTCGCAGAGGATCAATTGATCGTTACCCGCTTCCACGCACTTGTTCAGGATGTGTTTCATTTCCTGAGGGGCGAGGAACTGGGCTTTCTTGATGTTGATGACTGCATTGGTCTTGGCCATCGCAACGACCAGATCGGTCTGGCGCGACAGGAAGGCCGGCAGTTGAATGATGTCGCAGATTTCAGCGACGACCGCGGCCTGCTCAGGCTCGTGAACGTCGGTGATGATCGGCACGCCGAAGGCTTGTTTGATGTCCTGGAAGATGCGCATGCCCTCTTCCAGGCCAGGACCACGATACGAGGTCACAGAAGACCGGTTGGCCTTGTCGAAACTGGCCTTGAACACGTAAGGGATACCGAGTTTCTCGGTGACCTTCACGTACTCTTCGCAAACCTGCATGGCCATATCGCGGCTTTCCAGCACGTTCATGCCGCCGAACAGCACCATGGGTTTGTCGTTGGCAATCTCGATGTCGCCGACGCGGATGATCTTCTGTGCCATCGGGTTTACGCCTTCTTCTGGTGTTGAGCCAACGCTGCTTTGACGAAACCGCTGAACAGCGGATGGCCATCGCGTGGTGTAGAAGTGAACTCAGGGTGGAACTGGCACGCGACGAACCATGGATGATCCGGTGCTTCAACCACTTCAACCAAGGCCGCATCAGCGGAACGACCGGAGATTTTCAGGCCGGCTTCGATGATTTGTGGCAGCAGGTTGTTGTTCACTTCGTAACGGTGACGGTGACGCTCGACGATCACGTCCTTGCCGTAGCAATCGTGCACCTTGGAGCCGGCTTCGAGCAGGCAATCCTGAGCGCCAAGGCGCATGGTGCCGCCCAGATCGGACGTTTCGGTACGCACTTCAACGGCGCCGGTCGCGTCTTCCCACTCGGTGATCAGACCCACAACCGGGTGGCCGCTGGCGCGGTCGAACTCGGTGGAGTTGGCGTCTTTCCAGCCCATCACGTTACGGGCAAATTCGATGACCGCCACTTGCATGCCGAGGCAGATGCCCAGGTACGGAACCTTGTTTTCGCGAGCGTATTGAACGGCAGTGATCTTGCCTTCCACGCCACGCAGACCGAAGCCGCCCGGTACGAGGATCGCGTCGACACCTTCGAGCAGCGCAGTGCCCTGATTTTCGATGTCTTCGGAATCGATGTAACGCAGGTTGACCTTGGTGCGGTTGCTGATGCCGGCGTGACTCATCGCTTCGATCAGCGACTTGTAGGCGTCCAGCAGTTCCATGTACTTGCCGACCATCGCGATGGTCACTTCGTGCTCCGGGTTCAGCTTGGCGTCAACCACCGCTTCCCACTCGGACAGATCAGCGCTGCCGCATTGCAGACCGAAACGCTCAACGACGAAATCGTCCAGACCCTGCGAGTGCAGAATGCCCGGGATCTTGTAGATGGTGTCTGCGTCTTCCAGCGCAATCACCGCACGTTCTTCAACGTTGGTGAACTGGGCGATCTTGCGACGCGACGAGATGTCGATCGGATGATCGGAACGGCACACCAGCACGTCTGGCTGCAGGCCGATCGAACGCAGCTCCTTGACCGAGTGCTGGGTTGGCTTGGTCTTGGTCTCGCCAGCAGTGGCGATGTACGGCACCAGCGTCAGGTGCATCAGCATCGCGCGCTTGGCGCCGACTTCGAAACGCAGTTGACGGATGGCTTCGAGGAACGGTTGCGATTCGATGTCACCGACGGTGCCACCGATTTCAACCATCGCCACGTCAGCGTCACCGGCACCCTTGATGATGCGGCGCTTAATTTCGTCGGTGATGTGCGGAATCACCTGGATGGTTGCACCCAGGTAGTCACCACGGCGCTCTTTGCGCAGCACGTGCTCGTAGACACGGCCCGTGGTGAAGTTGTTGTTCTGGGTCATGGTCGTGCGGATGAACCGCTCGTAGTGGCCCAGGTCCAGGTCGGTCTCGGCGCCGTCGTGGGTGACGAACACTTCACCGTGCTGGAACGGGCTCATGGTGCCCGGGTCAACGTTGATGTACGGATCCAGCTTCAGCATGGTGACCTTAAGTCCCCGCGCCTCCAGGATGGCTGCCAATGAAGCCGATGCAATGCCTTTCCCCAAAGAAGAAACAACACCGCCCGTGACGAATATGTAGCGCGTCATGAAAAACCCTAGAAGTCTGCGTTAAAGCGGTCCGAGCCGCCGGGGAAAGCGAAGGAAGGCCGAAGCCCCCGATCACCTGCATTAATCACAGTGCACCTTTCAAAAAAACCGCCGCGTTGGGACAGACCGGCAGTGGAAACACCGGTACGTTGCTCGCTACACATTTTTTGGAATCGCCCAGCAAAGACTGCTTGGTAATCGGCAACTCCTGCAATTCAGGCGAATCCACAGAAGTTGTATCAAGAAGGGAGCGTAGTCTACCGGAATGCCCCTTTCATCTCAAACCTTGATCTTCGTCTGTTGGCTGCCAATGCAATTTCCAGCCTTCCCGCACATTGCCATCAAGACCCGGCAGGTTCGCCACCGCGAGCAATTCTGCACCGCGAAACAGCAGCGGCAATCTGCCACGCAGGAAGCCCGGCACGGCACGCTCATTAAGCAGGCGCTTGAGGTCGCGATGACCTCGGTCGGCCACAGCCATGGCCTCCCCCTGACGATAGCGGATTTGCAACGGACCATCGGGAATCCGGCCGTTGAAATTGAGCACGCCGTTATCCGTCAGCACCAGTGGCTGGGAGGGATCATTCCAGGCTACGGCGTCGGTTGCCGGACGTAGCCAGCTGCCGGCCAACCACCAGATCCGCCCGCCCGTGCGATGCAATTCGCCCTGGGCAAGGCGCCAGATCGGCCGGGCATCGGGGGCGGCATCGCGCAGGTTCTCCCAACCCGACCAATGGTCGCTGTCGGGCAGCTGGGTGAGTGCCGCAAGCCAGCCACTCAGCGCATTGCGCTGGCGCGCGGCGGAAAGTCGCGCAAGCGCTGCCAACTCCAGCGAGGGCACGCCCAACCAGTCGAAATCACTGGCCGTGCGGGCGCTGGCCAGATCCATGTGCGCCAGCTCATCAAGCAAGTCCTGCGCTTCCCGCAGGTGTGCCGCGCTGCGAGCCATGGTAGTCACCGCTTGCGGCCAGCGCTCGATCATGACCGGCAAAACCTGATGACGCAGGTAGTTGCGCGAGAACTGCCGATCCTGGTTCGAAGGGTCATCGATCCAGCGCAACTGATGCTCGGCCGCGTAGAACTCGAGCTCGCCGCGAGTGACATCGAGCAACGGACGCAACAGATGGCCGCGCCCCAGGGTTCGCTGTGAAGGCATTCCCGCCAGGCCGCGCACCCCGGCCCCGCGCATCAACCGAAACAACAGGGTTTCGGCCTGATCGTCGCGGTGCTGCGCAGTCAGCAGTAACTCGCCGGCCCCAGTCGCCACCACGAACGCCCTATAGCGAGCTTCCCGGGCGGCGCGCTCGAGGCTGGCGCCGGGCTCCACCTGCACGCGAACGACCTGCAGGGGCACACCCAGCTCGTTGCAGACTGTCCGGCAATGCTGCGGCCACGCGTCAGCCGCAGCCTGGAGGCCGTGATGGACATGGATGGCGCTCAGCGCCGGCAGGGAGTGTTTTTTGCGAGATGGGCGAGCAGATGCAGCAGGACGGTGGAGTCGAGTCCGCCGGAGAAGGCGATGTGCCAACGAGCGGCATTGCGCCAGGGCGTAAGGTTCAGGAGCAACCTTGCAGGCAGATCAGTCATGGGCTGACTCATATCGTTCAAACCACCCAAACAAATGTGGGAGCGAGCCTGCTCGCGAAGACGGTTTAACATTCAACTCATTCGTCGAGTGTTATACCGCTTTCGCGAGCAGGCTCGCTCCCACATGGGTATCGCGCTTCGACTTAGAGGCCGTAGCTCATCAGTCGATCATAACGGCGCTTCAGCAGTGCTTCGTTATCGAACTTCTTCAGCATTGCCAGTTGCGAGCTCAGCTCCGCACGGATCGATGCGGCAGCAGTCGCCGGATCACGGTGCGCACCGCCCAGAGGCTCGCCGATCACCTTGTCGACGATACCCAGGCCTTTCAGGCGCTCGGCGGTGATGCCCATCGCTTCGGCAGCATCCGGTGCTTTTTCGGCGGTTTTCCACAGAATCGATGCGCAACCTTCCGGCGAGATCACCGCGTAGGTCGAATACTGCAGCATGTTCAGCTGATCGCAGACGCCAATCGCCAGAGCACCGCCGGAACCACCTTCACCGATGACGGTGGCGATGATCGGGGTCTTCAGACGCGACATCACACGCAGGTTCCAGGCGATGGCTTCGCTCTGGTTGCGCTCTTCAGCGTCGATACCTGGGTAAGCACCCGGAGTGTCGATGAAGGTCAGGATCGGCATTTTGAAGCGCTCGGCCATTTCCATCAGGCGGCAGGCCTTGCGGTAGCCTTCCGGACGCGGCATACCGAAGTTGCGGCGTACCTTCTCGCGCACTTCGCGGCCTTTCTGGTGACCGATGATCATCACCGGCTGGTCGTCCAGACGGGCAATGCCGCCCACGATGGCCGCGTCGTCGGAAAAGTGACGGTCGCCGTGCAGTTCGTCGAACTCGGTGAAGATGTGCTCGATGTAGTCCAGGGTGTACGGGCGTTTCGGGTGACGCGCCAGGCGAGCGATCTGCCAGCTGGTCAGCTTGCCGAAGATGTCTTCGGTCAGCGTTTTGCTCTTGTCCTGCAGGCGGGAGATCTCATCGCCGATATTCAGCGAATTGTCATTACCGACCAAGCGCAACTCTTCGATCTTGGCTTGCAGGTCGGCGATCGGCTGTTCGAAATCTAGAAAATTCGGGTTCATAGGCGTCCGTCTTGGGTCGTGTCCCAAATGAGCTTGGGCCGGCCGGTTGTCTATTCGCGCCCTACCTTAAGGGAGAGGCGCGCTGAGGTCGAGATTAAAAATTCAGGTTGCGGGCGGGCGCCATGATGGCGCTCGCCGGTCAACGGTATTGGAGGAAGACGTTGTCTCGCCCGAACTGGTCACGCAGAGCCTGAATCAAGGCGTCTGCCGGGTCGATTCGCCAGGTCTCGCCGAACTGCAGCAAGGTCTTCGCATCCGGGCTGGTGTACTCCATGGTGATCGGGCATGCGCCACGATGGCGCTTGAGCAAATCCCCCAGCCAGCGTAGCTGATCGCCTTTCAGGTCCTGGGTTTGCAACTTCAGGCGCAGGCTTTCGGCGAGGTTGGTGCGCGCATCTTCCATGCTCATCACGCGCTTGACCCGCAGACGCAGGCCACCGGAGAAGTCGTCGTTACTGACTTCGCCTTCGACCACCACCATCGCGTCGGTCTGTAACAGCGACTGCGCGGAATGGAAAGCTTCGGCAAACAGCGACGCCTCGATTCGCCCGGAGCGGTCGTCGAGGGTGATGAAGCCCATCTTGTCGCCCTTTTTGTTCTTCATCACGCGCAGGGCAATGATCATCCCCGCCACGGTCTGGGTATCGCGCGCAGGCTTCAGGTCGATGATGCGCTGACGGGCGAAGCGGCGAATCTCGCCTTCGTATTCATCGATCGGGTGACCGGTCAGGTACAGGCCCAAGGTGTCTTTCTCACCTTTGAGGCGCTCCTTGAGGGTCATCTCCTTGGCCTTGCGATGGACGGCGTAAACGTCGGCGTCTTCCTCGACAAACAACCCGCCAAACAGATCGCTGTGACCACTGTCGTGAGTGCGCGCGGTCTGTTCAGCCGACTTGATCGCTTCTTCCATCGCCGCCAGCAACACAGCACGGTTACGGTCGATGTTGGCCTGGTAAGCCTTTTGCTCATCGTGGAAGAACGGGCCGAGACGATCCAGTGCACCGCTGCGGATCAGACCGTCGAGGGTGCGCTTGTTGATGCGTTTGAGGTCGACCCGCGCGCAGAAGTCGAACAGATCCTTGAACGGACCGGCCTGACGCGCTTCGGTGATCGCCTCGACCGGGCCTTCACCAACGCCTTTGATCGCGCCGAGGCCGTAAACAATGCGGCCATCGTCGTTCACCGTGAACTTGAACTCCGAAGTATTCACATCCGGCGCGTCGAGACGCAGCTTCATCGTGCGAATTTCTTCGATCAAGGTCACGACCTTGTCGGTGTTGTGCATGTCCGCCGACAGTACCGCGGCCATGAACGGCGCCGGGTAATGGGTTTTCAGCCAGGCAGTCTGGTACGACACCAGACCGTAAGCGGCGGAGTGAGACTTGTTGAAGCCGTAACCGGCGAATTTTTCCACCAGGTCGAAAATGTTACCGGCGAGGTCGGCGTCGATATTGTTGGTCTTGCAACCCTCAATGAAACCGCCGCGCTGCTTGGCCATCTCTTCGGGTTTTTTCTTACCCATCGCCCGCCGCAGCATGTCCGCGCCACCGAGGGTGTAACCGGCCATGACCTGGGCAATCTGCATCACCTGTTCCTGATACAGGATGATGCCGTACGTTGGCGCCAATACTGGCTTGAGTCCTTCGTACTGATAGTCGGAGTGCGGGTACGCCAACTCGGCGCGACCGTGCTTACGGTTGATAAAGTCATCAACCATGCCCGATTGCAGCGGGCCCGGACGGAACAGGGCCACGAGTGCGATCAAGTCTTCAAGGCAGTCGGGCTTGAGCTTTTTGATCAGCTCTTTCATGCCTCGCGACTCAAGCTGGAATACCGCCGTTGTTTCTGCTTTTTGCAGCAGCGTGTACGTCGGTTTGTCGTCGAGCGGGATGAACGCGATGTCCAGCGGCGGCTCGTCGACCTTGGCGCGGTCGCGGTTGATGGTCTTCAGCGCCCAGTCGATTACCGTCAGAGTACGCAGACCGAGGAAGTCGAACTTCACCAGACCGGCGGCTTCAACGTCGTCCTTGTCGAACTGGGTTACCAGGCCGTCACCGGCCTCGTCGCAATAGATCGGCGAGAAGTCGGTCAGCTTGGTCGGCGCGATCACCACACCACCGGCGTGTTTACCGACGTTACGCACAACGCCTTCAAGCTTGCGCGCCATCTCCCAGATTTCCGCCGCTTCTTCATCGACCTTGATGAAGTCACGCAGGATTTCTTCCTGCTCGTAGGCTTTTTCCAGGGTCATGCCGACTTCGAACGGAATCATCTTCGACAGACGATCGGCCAAGCCGTAGGACTTGCCCTGCACCCGCGCCACGTCCCGCACCACAGCCTTGGCGGCCATGGAACCGAACGTGATGATCTGGCTTACCGCGTTGCGGCCGTACTTTTCGGCCACGTAATCGATGACCCGGTCACGGCCGTCCATGCAGAAGTCGACGTCGAAGTCGGGCATCGATACCCGTTCCGGGTTAAGGAAACGTTCGAACAGCAGGTCGTATTCCAGCGGGTCGAGGTCGGTGATCTTCTGCACGTAGGCCACCAGCGATCCGGCACCCGAACCACGGCCCGGACCTACCGGTACGCCGTTGCTCTTGGCCCACTGGATAAAGTCCATAACGATGAGGAAGTAACCGGGGAAGCCCATCTGGATGATGATATCCAGCTCGAAATTCAACCGGTCGACATACACCTGGCGCTTGGCTTCGTAGTCTTCGGTGGTGTCTTTGGGCAGCAGTACCGCCAGTCGTTCTTCGAGACCGTCGAACGACACTTTGCGGAAATATTCGTCGATGGTCATGCCATCGGGGATCGGGAAGTTGGGCAGGAAGTGCGTGCCCAGTTTCACGTCGATGTTGCAGCGTTTGGCGATCTCGACGGTGTTTTCAATCGCGTCGGGAATATCGCTGAACAGCTCGATCATTTCCTCGGCGCTTTTCAGGTATTGCTGATCGCTGTAATTCTTCGAACGCCGCGGATCGTCAAGGGCGCGGCCCTCACCGATGCACACGCGGGTTTCGTGGGCGGCAAAATCTTCCTGCTTGATGAAGCGCACATCGTTACTCGCCACCAGCGGCGCGCCGAGTTTGTCGGCCAGGGCCACGGCGCCGTGCAGTTGCTCTTCATCGTTGGGGCGATTGGTGCGCTGGATTTCCAGATAGAAACGATCCGGGAACACCGTCATCCACTCGCGCGCCAAGGCTTCGGCTTCCGCCGGGTTGCCACTGAGCATGGCCATGCCGATCTCGCCTTCTTTGGCGGCGGACAACATGATCAGGCCTTCGCTGGCCTCGGCCACCCACTCGCGCTCGATGATGATCGAACCATTGCGCTGGCCGTCGATGAAGCCGCGCGAGATCAACTCAGTCAGGTTGCGATAACCCTTGGCGTTCATCACCAGCAGGCTGAGCCGGCTCAGCGGTGCGTCCGGGTCCTTGTTCGACAGCCACAGGTCGGCGCCGCAGATCGGCTTGATGCCTGCGCCCATGGTGTTTTTATAAAATTTGACCAGCGAACACATGTTGTTCTGGTCGGTGACCGCCACGGCAGGCATGTTCATGCCGACCAGGGTCTTGACCAGCGGTTTGATCCGCACCAGACCGTCGACCAGCGAGTATTCAGTGTGCAGGCGTAGATGAACGAATGAAGCCGGCATGGTGATCCTGTCTGTGAGCTCGAAACAACAAGGCCCGGATTGTACCGGGCCTCGAACAAAACATCAGCCTTGCGACTAAACCTGAGTCAGGCCTTCCAATGCCTCGTAAGCCTGACGTACCGGGGCAAACGAGCGGCGGTGAATGGGCGTCGGGCCGAGTCGCACCAACGCTTCCAGATGAACGGGCGTCGGGTAGCCTTTGTGACCACCGATGCCGTAACCCGGGTAGATCAGTTCAAACGCGGCCATTTCACGGTCACGGCTGACTTTGGCCAGAATCGACGCGGCAGCAATCGCCGGCACCTTGCCGTCGCCCTGCACCACCGCTTCGGCGCGCATCGGCAATTGCGGGCAGCGGTTGCCGTCGATCATCGCCAGTTTCGGCTGGATGTGCAGGCCGGCCACCGCGCGCTGCATGGCGAGCATGGTCGCGTGCAAAATGTTCAGCTCATCGATTTCTTCGACTTCGGCGCGGGCGATGCACCAGCTCAGGGATTTCTCGATAATCTCGTCGTAGAGCTTTTCGCGCTTGGCTTCGGTGAGTTTCTTGGAATCATTCAGACCGAGAATCGGCCGATTCGGATCGAGGATCACCGCTGCCGTCACCACGGCACCGCACAACGGACCGCGACCGACTTCATCGACGCCGGCCACCAACTCTTCGACTTCGGCGACCAAGGTGAAATCCAGGCCCATTTGCATGCTTGTCTTGCTCATCGTGATTGACCGATCAGGTTAAGGACGGCGTCCGCCGCCTGATTGGAAGCGTCCAGCCGCAGCGTGCGATGGATTTCGTCGAAGCCGCGCGTCTGTTCTTCACCACCTTCGATAAGGGGCAACAACGTCTGCGCCAGGGCTTCAACCGTCGCATCATCCTGCAACAATTCCGGGACCAGCAAACGCTGGGCCAGCAGATTCGGCAAGGACACGTACGGGCTCTTGACCATGCGCTTGAGGATCCAGAACGTCAGCGGCGCCAAACGATAAGCCACCACCATCGGGCGCTTGTACAACAGCGCCTCAAGGGTGGCTGTGCCGGAGGCGATCAGCACGGCATTGCAGGCAGCCAGGGCCAGATGCGACTTGCCGTCGAGCAAGGTTGCCGGCAGATCGCGACCGACAAGCAGCTCTTCAAGCTGAGCGCGACGCTCGGCATTGGCGCACGGAATGACGAAGCGCAAACCCGGACGCATGGCACGCAGGCGCTCGGCGGTATCGAGAAAAAGTGCCCCCAGCCGACCGACTTCGCCGCCACGGCTGCCCGGCATCAACGCCACCAGCGGCCCATCGGGTAAGCCCAACTCAGCACGCGCAGCAGCCCGATCAGCTTCCAGCGGGATGGTATCGGCCAGCGTGTGACCGACAAACCGCACCGGAACGCCTTTCTCTTCGTAGAATTTGGCTTCAAACGGCAACAGCGTAAGCATCAGATCGCAGCCTTCGCGGATCTTCAGTACGCGCTTCTGCCGCCACGCCCACACCGACGGACTGACGTAATGCACGGTTTTGATCCCGGCCTGACGAAGCTTGAGTTCGATATTGAGGTTGAAATCCGGGGCATCGATGCCGATGAACACATCGGGTTTTTCGGCGATCAGCGTGGCGATCAGGTCTTTGCGGCGCTTGAGCAACTCGCGCAGGCGCCCGAGCACTTCCACCAGGCCCATGACCGACAGGCGTTCCATGGGGAAGTAGGAAACGAGACCCTCGGCCTCCATCAACGGCCCGCCGACGCCAATGAACTCTACCGCCGGGTGCTGAACCTTGAGCGCGCGCATGAGACCCGCGCCCAGAATGTCACCGGAAGCCTCACCCGCCACCAGCGCAATACGCAGATTGGCCATGATCAGCGGGTGATGCCGCGAGTCGACGACTGAATGGAGTCACGGAACACTGCGACTTCCGGGAACTGAGCCGAGGTTTCGGCCAGTTCGGCCAGTGCCTGCTCGACCGTCAGGCCCTGGCGATAGACGGTTTTGTAGGCGCGACGCAGGGTGTGAATCGCGTCTTCGCTGAAACCGCGACGGCGCATGCCTTCGAAGTTCATGCTGCGCGCTTCCGCCGGATTGCCGAACACCGTGACGAATGCCGGAACGTCCTTGCCAATGGCGGTGCCCATGCCGGAGAAGCTGTGGGCGCCGATGTGGCAGTACTGGTGAACCAGGGTGAAACCGGAGAGGATTGCCCAGTCATCAACGTGCACATGCCCGGCCAACGCAGTGTTGTTGACCAGAATGCAGTTGTTGCCGATGACGCTGTCGTGACCGATGTGGGCATAGGCCATGATCAGGTTGTGATCGCCCAGCGTGGTTTCCGAGCGATCCTGAACGGTGCCACGGTGAATGGTGACGCCTTCGCGGATGACATTATGGTCACCGATGACCAGGCGGGTTTCTTCACCTTTGTACTTCAGATCGGGCGTGTCTTCGCCTACCGAGGAAAACTGGTAGATGCGATTGTGCTTGCCGATGCGGGTCGGGCCTTTGAGGATTACATGCGGCCCGATCACGGTACCCTCGCCGATTTCCACACCTGCGCCGATGATCGACCATGGGCCGACCTCGACGCCGTCAGCCAGAATGGCCGACGGATCGATGATTGCGCGAGGGTCAATCAAACTCATACTTTTTGTTCCGCACAGATGATTTCGGCGGAGCAGACCGGTTTGCCGTCAACCGAAGCCTGGCACTCGAACTTCCAGATCTTGCGCTTGCAACTGATGAACGTAGCTTCAAGAATCAACTGGTCGCCCGGTTTGACTGGCTGGCGGAAGCGCAGCTTGTCGGAACCGACGAAGTAATACAGGGTGCCGTCGGCCGGTTTGACGTCGAGCATTTTGAAACCGAGGATCCCGGCAGCCTGAGCCATTGCCTCGATGATCAGAACGCCTGGCATGATTGGATGCGCCGGGAAGTGACCATTGAAGAACGGTTCGTTGATGCTGACATTCTTGTAGGCGCGAATGCGCTTGCCTTCAGTGTCCAGTTCCACCACCCGGTCCACCAGCAGGAACGGGTAACGGTGAGGCAGGTATTCGCGAATCTCGTTGATGTCCATCATTTCGGGGGGAAGCCTATGTAAAGATTGGGAGCGCGACTGACGCGCACTCCTCTAGCAAATCAAGGAGGCAGTCTAGCGGCTGTGCACACTTGATATGGAAATGGTATCAGCCATCTGATGAAGCATTGCCGTCAGGGGTCACTTCCCCTACGCGCTTTTCCAGCTGTTTCAAACGTCGCGCGATGTCATCGAGCTGACGGATGCGTGCCGCGCTTTTGCGCCATTCGGCAGCCGGTTGCATGGCTGTGCCGGAAGAATAGGCGCCAGGCTCGGTAATCGAGTGGGTCACCATGGTCATCCCGGTCAGGAAAACGTTGTCGCAAATGTCAATGTGACCGACCAGGCCAACACCGCCAGCGAGCATGCAATGCTTGCCGATTTTGGTGCTGCCGGAGATCCCGACGCAGGCGGCCATGGCGGTGTGATCACCAATCTGGACGTTGTGGGCGATCTGAATCTGGTTGTCGAGCTTCACGCCATTGCCAAGTACTGTATCGGCCAGCGCACCACGGTCGATCGCGGTATTGACCCCGATCTCGACGTCGTCACCGACCAGCACACCGCCGATCTGGGCGATCTTCTGCCAAACGCCTTTCTCGTTGGCGAAACCAAAACCTTCGCCGCCCAGCACAGCGCCCGACTGAATCACGACCCGTTTGCCAATGCGAACGTCGTGGTACAGCGTCACTCGCGGTGCCAACCAGCCACCTTCGCCGATTTCGCTGCGCGCGCCGATGAAGCAATGTGCGCCAACCGTTACGCCGGCGGCAATACGCGCCGCACTTTCGATCACCGCGAATGCACCGATGCTCGCTGCCGGATCAACCACTGCGTCCGCCGCAATCACCGCTGAGGGATGAATACCCGCAGTGGCTTTTGGCTTGGGATCGAACAAGTGGGAGATACGCGCGTACGCCAGATAGGGATCCGGCACCACCAGCACATTACCGGCAAAACCTTCGGCGTCGGCTTCCTTGAGCAACAGAGCTGCTGCCTGAGAACCCGCCAGGTATTTGCGATATTGAGGATTTGCCAGAAAGCTCAACTGAGCTGGGCCAGCCTCTTGCAAAGTGGCTAGCCCAGTAATTTGCTTCTCCGGGTCGCCACGCAGGGTGGCGCCGAGGAACTCGGCCAACTGGCCGAGTTTGATAGTCACGGTCATGGGTTACTTCAGCTGATTCATGCGCTCGATAACCTGGCGCGTGATGTCGTACTGAGGTTTGACATCGATCACTGCGCCACGCTCGAACACCAGGTCAAAACCACCTTTCTTGATGACTTCTTCCACTGCGCTATCCAGTTTCGGCTTCAGTTGCTTGAGCATTTCGCGGTCGGCAACAGCTTTGGCTTCGTTCAGCTCCTTGGACTGGAACTGGAAGTCACGGGCCTTTTGCTTGAATTCCAGCTCCAGACGCTCACGCTCACCTTGCTGCATCTTGTCGCCACCGGCCATCAGACGATCCTGAATACCCTTGGCACTGCTTTCCAGGGTTTTCAGTTTGGTCAGTTGCGGACCGAACTTCTTCTCGGCATCCACGGCGTATTTCTTGGCCGCGTCGGATTCCAGCAGTGCCATCTGATAGTTCAGAACGGCGATTTTCATGTCGGCAAATGCCGGGCCTGCCACCATCAAGGAGGCCAGGAGAACCAATTGAGTCAACTTACGCACGATGCACTCCTACAAAATCCATTGTCGTTATCTTGGGTCAGACGCTTAGAACGTCTGGCCGAGGGAGAATTGGAACACTTGAGTTTCAGCGTCATCCGGTTTCTTGATCGGCATGGCCAACGCGAAGCTCAGAGGACCCAGTGCGGTAACCCAGGTCACGCCTACACCGACAGAACTCGCCATGTTGCTCAGGCTGATGTCGTTGCACTGAGTGTTCGACTTGGAACCGTTAGCGTTCGTAGTGTCCGAGCACTTGGAGTCAAATACGTTACCGACATCCCAGAATACCGAAGTACGCAGGGAACGCTGATCCTTGACGAATGGCAGCGGGAACAGAACCTCGACACCACCCTGAATCAGGACGTTACCACCGAACGGCAGTGGATCCTGGTCTGGGTCAGCCAACGTGCCCGGGTTAGTACCTTTACTCGGCGTACTGCGAGGGCCGAGGGTGCTGTCCTTGAAGCCACGAACCGAGTTGAAACCACCAGCATAGTAGTTTTCATAGAACGGCAAGCCGTCAGTCGAACCGTAACCGTCGCCATAACCCAGCTCGGTGTGCAGACGCAGGGTGTAGTTCTCGCTGATCGGCTGGAACAGCTGACCGCGGTAATCAAGTTTGTAGAACGACAGATCGCTGCCCGGAATGGTGGTTTCCAGGGTCAGGCTCTGGGAACGGCCACGGGTAGGCAATACGCCTTTGTTCAGGGTCGACTCGGACCAGCCGGCCGAAGCCTTGAAGTTCAGATACTGATCGCCTTCCTTGTTTACGAAGTCGAAAATCTCGTCAACGGTGTAGGTACCGGTCTTGATCTTGTCCTGTTGAGCGGACAGACCGAAGGTCAGACGCGAAGTCTCACTGATCGGGTAGCCAACGTTCACGCCGGCACCCAGGCTGTCTACCGCATAGCTGGCTACGTCGACATCGAGGTCTTTGTAGTCGGTGGTGCGATAGAACGCGTTGTAACCCAGGCTCACGCCATCGGCGGTCCAGTACGGGTCAACATAGCCGAAGTTGTAGCGGCTCTGGTATTCGCTGCGGGTCAGGCCGACGCTGACGCGGTTACCGGTACCGAGGAAGTTGTTCTGGGTGATCGAACCACCGAGGATCAGACCAGCACTCTGGGCGAAACCGACACTGGCGGTGATCGAACCGGACGCTTGCTCTTCAACGCTGTAGTTAACGTCCACCTGGTCGTCGACACCTGGCACAGCCGGGGTTTCAACGTTGACTTCCTTAAAGAAGCCCAGACGCTCAAGACGGGTCTTGGATTGGTCGATCAGGTAGGTCGAAGCCCAGCCGCCTTCCATCTGACGCATTTCACGACGCAGCACTTCGTCTTCCGACTTGGTGTTGCCACGGAAGTTGATACGGTTGACGTAGGCACGCTTGCCAGGGTCGACAGCAAACAGGATGTCCACAGTGTGGTCATCATCGTGGGGCTGCGGCACGCCGTTGACGTTGGCGAAGGTGTAACCCTCGTTACCCAGACGACGGGTGATCAGTTCCGAGGTGGTGGTCATCAGCTTGCGCGAGAACACCTGGCCTTTCTGCACCAGCAACAGCGACTTGACCTGGTCTTCAGGGACTTTCAGGTCACCACTGAGTTTGACGTCACGAACGGTGTACTTCTCGCCTTCGGTGACGTTGACAGTGATGTAGACGTGCTTCTTGTCCGGAGTGATGGACACCTGGGTCGAAGCGATATCCATGTTGATATAGCCACGGTCCAGGTAGTAGGAACGCAGACGCTCCAGGTCACCGGAAAGCTTTTCACGGGCGTACTTGTCATCGTTCTTGAAAAACGACAGCCAGTTGGTGGTTTTCAGCTCGAACAGGTCGGTCAGGTCGTCCTCAGGGAAAACCGTGTTGCCTACCACGTTGATGTGCTGAATGGCCGCCACGGTGCCTTCGTTGATCTTCACTTTCAGACCAACACGGTTACGCGGCTGCGAGACCACTTCGGTATCAACAGTGGCCGAGTAGCGACCCTGCGCGACGTACTGACGTTGCAGTTCGTTACGCACACCTTCGAGGGTGGCACGCTGGAAGATCTCGCCTTCGGACAGACCGGATTGCTTGAGGCCTTTCATCAAGTCTTCGGTAGAGATCGCCTTGTTGCCTTCGATCTCGATACTGGCGACCGACGGACGTTCGACGACCGTGATTACCAGTACGTTGCCTTCGCGGCCCAGCTGGATATCTTGAAAGAAACCGGTTTTGAACAACGCACGAGTGGATTCCACCAGGCGACGATCATCCGCCTGCTCGCCGACGTTCAACGGCAAGGCACCAAAGACACTACCCGCGGAGACCCGCTGGAGGCCATTGACGCGAATATCAGAGATAGTGAAGGACTCGGCGTGAACTTCGGCGATCATCAATACGGTGAGAACCGCAGTTAGCAGCAGACGTTTCATGAAGTCCTTTCTTATTCCAACTGGCAATAAACAAACTGCCGCAAAATGCGGCAGATTCGCAATTCAGCGAAGCGTTACAGTCGACCCAGATCGTTGACCAGAGCTAACAACATCACTCCGACCACCAAACTGATACCGATCTGTATCCCCCAACCCTGCACCCGATCCGACAAGGGACGACCACGCGCCCACTCGATCAGATAAAACAACAAATGCCCCCCATCCAGTACAGGAATGGGCAGCAAATTCAGAACCCCCAGGCTAATACTCAGATAAGCAAGGAAATTCAGGAAATCAGCGACACCCGACTGGGCAGAAGCGCCCGCCACTTTAGCAATGGTTATCGGTCCACTCAAGTTTTTTACCGAGAGCTCGCCGAACAGCATTTTCTTTAGCGAATCGAGGGTCAGAACGCTCATGGTCCAAGTGCGACGCGCGCCCTCGCCAATCGCGGCCAAAGGCCCGTAACTGACCTCGCGGATCATTTCCGGTGGCCAGTCGATCGCTTTGACGCCAGCGCCCAGATAACCGCTCGGCGCCTTGCTTTCGCCACGCGCCGCCAGGGTCACCGGGACGTCGATTTGAGCACCATCACGCTCGACACGCAGCATGATTTTGGTATCAGGACGCGTACGAACGGTATCGACCACTTGTTGCCAGTCGCTCAGCGCCACGCCGTCGAGCGAGACCAGACGGTCGTCGGTTTTCAGGCCAGCGGCCTGCGCCGGGCCTTTTGGATCGAGTTCGGCCAACACCGGCGGCAGAGCCGGGCGCCACGGCCGAATGCCCAGCGAACGGATCGGATCGGGCTCATCTGCGCCTTTGAGCCACTTATCCAGCACCAGCTCGCGCGGGGGTATCGCTGGTGGAACCCGGATCCCGTACGACCAGCTGCAACGCTCCGCTTTCGCCCAATCTGCGAACCAGCTGCAGGTTAACCGCGGCCCAGCCGGAAGTCGGCTCGCCATCTATTGCAACAATTTCCTGGCCCGCCGTCAGCCCGGCCTTGGCCGCGATACTGCCGGGTTCGACACCACCGATGACCGGGCGCACCTGGTCGCTGCCCAGCATGGCCAGCACCCAGAAAAACACCAGAGCCAGCAGGAAGTTGGCGATCGGGCCGGCAGCCACGATGGCAATACGCTGGCGCACAGATTTGCGATTGAACGATTGATCGAGCTGATCCAGCGGCACTTCGCCTTCACGCTCGTCGAGCATCTTGACGTAACCACCCAGCGGAATCGCGGCGATCACGAACTCGGTGCCTTTCTTGTCGTGCCAGCGCAGCAACGGCATACCAAAGCCTACGGAAAAACGCAGAACCTTGACGCCACAGCGACGCGCGACCCAGAAATGGCCGAATTCGTGAAAGGTGACCAGTACACCCAAAGCGATCAGGGTGCCGGCAATCATGTAAAGCGCGCTCATCTATTCTCTCCGCAATCCTATCCAGTGCTGCATGGGCTTGCGCATTGCAACACGTGTCAGCGCCCGTGCCGATTCAGCCATTGCTCCGCCAGAACCCGGGCTTTCGCATCGGCGGTAAATACCGCGTCGAGATCATCCAGCGCGACAACCGGCTCCAGATTCAAGACTTCCTCGATGATACTCGCGATTTCCAGGTAGCGAACCCGCCCATCGAGAAACGCTGCCACCGCGACTTCGTTGGCCGCATTCAGCATGGCCGGCGCGCTATCGCCTGCTTCGGCTGCTTGACGCGCCAGGCGCAGGCAAGGGAAACGCTGTTCATCCGGCGCCTCGAAGTCCAGACGCGCGACCGCAAACAGATCCAGCGGCGCCACACCCGAGTCGATGCGCTCTGGCCAGGCCAAGGCGTTGGCAATCGGCGTACGCATATCAGGATTACCCAACTGCGCGAGAACCGAGCCATCGACATAGTCGACCAGCGAATGGATCACGCTCTGCGGATGAATCACCACTTCAACCTGCGACGGCTTGGCATCAAACAACCAGCAGGCCTCGATCAACTCAAGCCCTTTGTTCATCATGCTGGCGGAATCCACGGATATCTTGCGCCCCATGGACCAGTTCGGATGCGCACACGCCTGGTCAGGTGAAACATGCGCCAGTTCGGCCATCGGTGTCTGCCGGAAGGGGCCGCCGGAGGCTGTCAGAAGAATCCGACGCACGCCAACCGAACTCAAGCCACTTGCAAAATCCCGTGGCATGCACTGGAAAATCGCATTGTGTTCGCTATCGATCGGCAGCAGAACAGAACCGCTCTTTCGCACGGCCTGCATAAACAAGGCACCGGACATTACCAGCGCTTCTTTATTGGCCAACAGAATCTTTTTGCCAGCCTCGACCGCCGCCAGGGTCGGGCGCAAGCCTGCCGCTCCGACGATGGCCGCCATCACTGCATCCACTTGCGGATCTGCCGCGACCTGGCACAAGCCCTCTTCGCCCACCAATACCTGCGTCGACAGGCCGGCCCCGCGCAACTCTTCCTGCAGGCGTCGGCCGGCGTTGACTTCAGGCACCACGGCAAACCGTGGAGCATGGCGCACACACAAGGCCAGCAGCTCGCTCAGACGCGTGAACCCGCTGAGGGCAAACACCTGGAAGCGATCCGGGTGCCGGGCAATGACGTCAAGGGTGCTCAGGCCAATCGAGCCCGTAGCCCCCAGCACGGTAATCTGCTGTGGGCGACTCACGGTGCCGCCATCCACAACAGTACTGCAAACACGGGGATGGCCGCGGTCAGGCTGTCGATCCGATCCAGCACTCCACCGTGACCTGGCAGCAGGTTACTGCTGTCCTTGATCCCGGACTGGCGCTTGAACATGCTCTCAGTGAGGTCGCCCACCACCGAGATGAATACGATCACCGCCGCACCGATCAAGCCCTTGAGCAGTTCTGCAACCGTCCAGTCGCGAACCAGCCCGACGAAAAACGTAATGACCAGCACCAGCGCCAGGCCGCCGTAGACCCCTTCCCAGCTCTTGCCAGGACTGACCTGCGGCGCCAACTTGCGCTTGCCAAAGGCTCGACCGGAGAAATAAGCCCCGATATCCGCGCCCCACACCAGCACCATCACCGCCATGATCAGCCAGTTGCCCAGAGGCTCTTGCTTGATCAGGATCAGGCCTTGCCACGCCGGAAGCAGCACCAGCAGGCCGATCACCAGCTTGCAGGCGGCGCTCGACCAATGACCGCTCGAACGCGGGTACGTCAGCACCAGATAGGTTGCAACGCCCCACCACAGTACCGCAGCGCCCAGCACCCAAGGCGCGAGCCCGGGCAATATATGCATGAAAAACAGCATCACCGCGACGGCCAGCGCGTAGCCGACACGAACTGGCTGGGCGGTAAAGCCCGCCAGGCGAGCCCACTCCCATGCGCCCAGGCTCACGACCAGACCGATGAACAGGGCAAAACCGGAACCTTCAAGCAGGAAAAAACCGCACAAGGCGATCGGCAGCAGGATCAGCGCAGTGATGATTCGTTGTTTAAGCATTAAACCCGGGCTCCAGCTTCAACCTGTTCGCTCGTTCTACCGAAGCGACGTTGGCGCGAAGCGAAATCGGCCAGCGCATTGCGCATGGCATCGTGTTTGAAGTCCGGCCAGAACAGGTCGGAGAAGTACAGTTCGGCGTAGGCCAACTGCCACAGCAGGAAATTGCTGATGCGGTGCTCGCCACCCGTGCGGATGCACAGGTCCGGCAACGGCAGATCACCGGTTGCCAGACAGGTTTGCAACAGATCCGGAGTGATGTCCTCCGGACGCAGATGCCCGGCCTGGACTTCACGCGCCAAACGTTGTGCGGCTTGCGCGATATCCCACTGACCGCCGTAATTGGCGGCGATCTGCAGGATGAAACGGTTGGCACCTGCGGTCATGGCTTCTGCTTCACGCATTGCAGCCTGAAGCTCAGGATGAAAGCGCGAGCGATCGCCAATGATGCGCAGGCTGATGTTGTTGTCGTTGAGGCGCTTGGCCTCACGACGCAGCGCCTTGAAGAACAGATCCATCAAGGCACTGACTTCATCGGCCGGACGCTGCCAGTTTTCACTGGAAAAGGCGAACAGGGTCAATACTTCAACCTTGGCCTCAGCGCACACCTCGATCACCGCCCGCACAGCATCGACACCCGCTTTATGCCCGGCGACACCTGGCATAAAGCGTTTTTTCGCCCAGCGGTTGTTACCATCCATGATAATCGCGACATGGCGCGGCACCGCGGACGGCGCAGTCTGCTTGGTCTTGTCCATTTAAAACTCGACCCTTATACGGCCATCAGATCCGCTTCTTTTTGCTTGGTGGCCGCATCGATATCAGCTTCAGCCTTGTCGGTGAGCTTCTGAATATCGGCAGCAGCGCGACGCTCTTCGTCCTCGCTGATTTCTTTGTCTTTAACCAGTTTTTTCAGTTCGCCCAGAGCGTCGCGACGAATGTTGCGCACGGCAACACGAGCGTCTTCCGCAGCACTGCGCGCTTGCTTGGTGAAGCCCTTGCGGGTTTCTTCGGTCAGAGCCGGCATGGAGATCAGCAGCAACTCGCCCAGGTTGGTCGGGTTGAGGTTCAGGCCAGCGCTCTGGATGGCCTTGTCGACGGCGGCGAGCATATTGCGCTCGAAGGCCACGACCTGCAGGGTGCGCGAGTCCTTCACAGTGATGTTGGCCACTTGGGTGATGGAGGTGTCTGCGCCGTAGTACGGCACCATCACGCTACCCAGAATGCTTGGGTGAGCCTTGCCTGTACGAATCTGACCAAATGCGTGGTTCAGGGAGTCCAGGGATTTCTGCATGCGCTCTTGAGCGTCTTTCTTGATTTCGTTGATCATTGTTGGCCTTCCTCGATCAGGGTCCCTTCAGCGCCACCATGCACGATATTCAGCAGGGCGCCGGGCTTGTTCATGTTGAATACACGCAACGGCATCTTGTGGTCGCGGCACAGGCAAATAGCGGTCAGATCCATCACGCCCAGCTTGCGATCCAGTACTTCATCATAAGTCAGATGATCGAACTTCTCGGCATGCGGGTCTTTGAACGGATCTGCGGTGTAGACGCCATCGACCTTGGTCGCTTTCAGCACGACGTCAGCATCGATTTCGATTGCGCGCAGGCACGCAGCCGAATCCGTCGTGAAGAACGGGTTACCGGTACCGGCGGCGAAAATTACCACGTCTTTGGAGTTCAGGTGACGCATGGCTTTGCGGCGATCGTAGTGATCGGTCACACCAACCATGGAAATGGCCGACATGACGATGGCCGAGATATTGGCGCGTTCCAGCGCATCGCGCATGGCCAAGGCGTTCATCACAGTGGCCAGCATGCCCATGTGGTCGCCAGTTACCCGATCCATACCGGCTTTGCTCAGGGCTTCACCGCGGAACAGGTTGCCACCGCCGATCACCAGACCGACCTGTACGCCGATGCCAACCAGTTGGCCGACTTCCAGCGCCATGCGATCCAGAACTTTCGGATCGATCCCGAACTCTTCCGAGCCCATCAGGGCCTCGCCGCTAAGCTTGAGTAGAATGCGTTTATAGCGAGCCTGATAACCACTGCCCTGCTGAGCCATTGCGAATCTCTCCTGCGGCGTATTTAAAAATTCTTTGCGAGCTGTTTACAGCTGGCGTTCACTCTAGCTTGGCGCTGCTTCAGCGCCATCGGAACATGGCTTTGTAAGTCAGTTCCAGGTGCAAACCAATAAAAATTGGTCACCCCATCTGAAAAGAGGCTGCGCGCGTGAGCGGGCAGCCTCTTTCGGCGACAGTTGAAAAAACTGTCTTATTGCTTGGCGGCAGCCAGCTGGGCAGCAACTTCTTCAGCGAAGTTGTCGACCGGCTTCTCGATGCCTTCGCCTACTTTGAAGTAAGTGAAGGAAACGATTTCAGCGCCAGCTTTCTTGGCCAGCTCGCCAACCTTGATTTCAGGGTTCTTGACGAACGCCTGCTCAACCAGGCTTGCTTCTGCCAGGAACTTGCTGATACGGCCTTTGACCATATTTTCAACAATGTTTTCTGGCTTGCCTTTGATTTTTTCTTCGTTCAGCTGCAGGAACACAGCTTTTTCGCGCTCGATAGCTTCAGGCGAAACTTCCGATGGCAGCAGGAACTCAGGGTTGCTGGCCGCTACGTGCATAGCGATGTCTTTGGCCAGTTCAACGTTGCCGCCTTTCAGAACAACTGCAACACCGATCTTGTTGCCGTGCAGGTAGCCACCAACAACGTCGCCCTCTACGCGAACCAGACGACGGATGTTGACGTTTTCGCCAACCTTGCCGACCAGTACCAGGCGAGCAGCTTCTTGAGCTTCGATCAGCGGAGCAACATCAGTCAGCTTGTCGGCGAACGCTTTTTCAACGCTTGCAGCAACAAATGCCTTGAAGTCGTCCTGCAGAGCCAGGAAGTCGGTCTGCGAGTTCACTTCCAGCAGAACGGCAGATTTGCCGTCTTCTTTCAGAGCGATAGCGCCTTCAGCTGCTACGTTACCTGCTTTTTTGGCAGCCTTGATTGCGCCCGAAGCACGCATGTCATCAATGGCTTTTTCGATGTCGCCGTCAGCCTTTTCCAGGGCCTTCTTGCAATCCATCATGCCTTCGCCGGTACGCTCGCGCAGTTCTTTAACCAACGCTGCAGTAATTGCTGCCATTTTCAAATTCCTCTTGGATAGGTTTTCAACCATTCCACCCGATCGAACGGGCGTTCAATTCTTCCCGAAGCCTTATTTGATAGCGGCTGCACATTACAAGGCTGCAACTGCGCTGCACACAAATGGTTTTCGAGGTGGCAAAAAGGGGGCCAAGCCCCCTTTTTGCTTACTGAGTCAACGCCAAGGCGTCAATTACTCAGCTGCAGCTACCGGAGCTTCTTCAACGAACTGCTCGGTGCCACCAGCAACGTGGTTGCGACCACGGATTACTGCGTCAGCCATCGAACCCATGTACAGCTGGATAGCGCGGATTGCGTCATCGTTGCCTGGGATGATGTAGTCAACGCCTTCCGGGCTGCTGTTGGTATCGACAACGCCGATTACCGGGATGCCCAGCTTGTTGGCTTCGGTGATCGCGATGCGCTCGTGGTCAACGTCGATCACGAACAGTGCGTCTGGCAGACCGCCCATGTCCTTGATGCCGCCCAGCGAACGATCCAGCTTCTCAAGATCACGAGTGCGCATCAGCGCTTCTTTCTTGGTCAGCTTGGCGAAAGTACCGTCTTCGGCTTGAACTTCAAGGTCACGCAGACGCTTGATGGAAGCACGAATGGTTTTGAAGTTGGTCAGCATGCCGCCCAACCAGCGGTGATCGACGTACGGCGAGCCGCAACGTGCTGCTTCTTCAGCAACGATCTTGCCAGCGGAACGCTTGGTGCCGACGAACAGAATCTTGTTTTTGCCCTGGGCCAGACGCTCTACGAAAGTCAGAGCTTCGTTGAACATTGGCAGGGTTTTTTCAAGGTTGATGATGTGAATCTTGTTACGCGCGCCGAAAATGTACTTACCCATTTTCGGATTCCAGTAACGGGTTTGGTGACCGAAGTGCACACCGGCCTTCAGCATATCGCGCATATTGACTTGGGACATGATAGTTCCTTAATAAGTCGGGTTTGGCCTCCACGTATCCCAATGACCAACCAGTGGCATAAAGCCAAAAGCACCCAGGTCATCGTGTCGACACGTGTGTGGATTTAAGCCTTTCGGGGTATCCCCGGAAAGCGGCGCATTTTATACCACAGGGTGCGCAGAAACGGAACCCGAAATCTGTATTCGCACCAAGGACATGGGCGCAGCCCCCTTGGAATCGGCTTCAAACGCACCATTGTATAGAGAGAAGCGATGCACGCAGGGGCGGATTTGCTCCTTCCGTCTGTTAGAATCGCGTTTTTCAGGGTCGCAAAACGCACACCTGCCACCCTATCCGTATCAGCAAGCGCCGCCGAGCGCAGAGAGAGCCTGTATGACCGTCAACCTCAAAACCCCCGAGGACATCGCTGGCATGCGTGTCGCCGGCAAACTGGCCGCCGATGTGCTGGAAATGATTGCCGAACATGTCAAACCAGGCGTGACCACGGACCAACTGAACCAGATCTGCCATGACTACATCGTTGATGTGCAGCAGGCCATCCCTGCTCCGCTCAACTACAAGGGCTATCCGAAGTCGATCTGCACCTCGATCAACCATGTCGTCTGCCACGGCATCCCGAACGACAAACCGCTGAAAAACGGCGACACCCTTAACATCGACGTGACCGTCATCAAAGACGGCTACCACGGCGACACCAGCCGCATGTTCCACGTCGGCGAAGTGCCAGTGTGGGCCGAACGCCTGTCGCAGATCACCCAGGAATGCATGTACAAGGCGATCGAGATCGTCAAACCCGGCTGCCGCCTTGGCGACATCGGTGAAGTGATCCAGAAGCATGCTGAAAAGAACGGGTTCTCGGTGGTACGCGAGTTCTGCGGCCACGGCATCGGCAAGGTGTTCCACGAAGAACCGCAAATCCTCCATTACGGGCGCGCCGGTACCGGCATGGAGCTGAAGGCTGGCATGACCTTCACCATCGAGCCGATGATCAATCAGGGCAAGGCCGACACCAAAGTATTGGGCGACGGCTGGACCGCGATCACCAAGGACCGCAAGCTCTCGGCGCAGTGGGAACACACCCTGCTGGTCACCGACACCGGTTACGAGATCTTCACCTTGCGCGCCGACGACACCATCCCGCGCGTCTCGGCCTGATTCAACGCGCGCAACTTCCCGCCCATAGAAGGAAAGCCAATCGATGCCGCAGGTGGATCCCGAACTCTTCGACCGCGGCCAGTTCCAGGCTGAACTGGCCCTGAAAGCGAGTCCTATTGCAGCGTTCAAGAAGGCGATCCGCCAGGCCCGCGACGTGCTCGACACGCGTTTTCGCAATGGCCGCGACATCCGCCGCCTGATCGAAGACCGTGCCTGGTTCGTCGACAACATCCTGCAAAAGGCCTGGGAGCAGTTCAGCTGGAGCGATGACGCCGACATCGCGCTGGTCGCGGTCGGCGGCTACGGCCGGGGTGAACTGCACCCGTATTCCGACATCGACTTGCTGATCCTGCTGGACAGCGCCGATCACGAAGTTTTCCGCGACTCCATCGAACGTTTTCTTACGCTGCTGTGGGACATCGGCCTGGAAGTCGGCCAGAGTGTGCGCTCGGTCGATGAATGCGCCGAAGAAGCGCGCGCGGACCTGACGGTGGTCACCAACCTGATGGAAAGCCGCACCATCTGCGGCCCCGAACGCCTGCGCCAGCGCATGCTCGATGTCACCAGCACCGCCCACATGTGGCCGGCCAAGGAGTTCTTCCTGGCCAAGCGAGCTGAACAGAAGGCCCGCCACCACAAGTACAACGACACCGAATACAACCTGGAACCCAACGTCAAAGGCTCACCCGGCGGACTGCGGGATATCCAGACGATTCTCTGGGTTGCCCGGCGCCAGTACGGCACCTTGAACCTGCGGGCGCTGGCTGGCGAAGGCTTCCTGGTTGAAAGCGAAAATGCCTTGCTGGCCTCGTCCCAGGAGTTCCTGTGGAAGGTGCGCTACGCCCTCCACATGCTCGCCGGCCGCTCCGAAGACCGCCTGCTGTTCGATCATCAGCGCTCGATTGCCGGGCTGCTGGGTTTCGAAGGCGATGATGCCAAGCAAGCCATCGAAAACTTCATGCAGCAGTACTACCGGGTGGTCATGAGCATCGCCCAGCTCAGCGACCTGATCATCCAGCATTTCGAGGAAGTCATCCTCGCCCCGGAAGACGAAGCGCCGCCACAGCCGATCAACTCGCGGTTCCAGCTGCACGACGGCTACATCGAGGCGCGCAACGACAACGTGTTCCGCCGTACCCCGTTCGCCATGCTGGAAATTTTTGTTTTGATGGCCCAGCAGCCGGAAATCAAGGGCGTGCGCGCCGATACCATTCGCCTGCTGCGCGAGCACCGTCACCTGATCGACGACAACTTCCGTAACGACATTCGCAACACCAGCCTGTTCATCGAGCTGTTCAAGTGCAAAATCGGCATTCACCGCAACCTGCGGCGGATGAACCGTTACGGCATTCTCGGGCGATATCTGCCGGAGTTCGGCTTTATCGTCGGGCAAATGCAGCACGACCTGTTCCACATCTATACGGTCGACGCCCACACCCTGAATCTGATCAAGCACCTGCGTAAGCTGCAGTACACCCAGGTGTCGGAAAAATTCCCGCTGGCCAGCAAGCTCATGGCCAAGCTGCCCAAACCCGAATTGATCTACATGGCGGGCCTGTACCACGACATCGGTAAAGGCCGGCATGGCGACCACTCGGAAATCGGTGCGGTCGATGCCGAGGCGTTCTGCCAGCGCCATCAGTTGCCGGTATGGGACAGCCGCCTGATTGTCTGGCTGGTGCAGAACCATCTGGTGATGTCGACCACCGCGCAGCGCAAGGACTTGTCCGACCCGCAGGTGATTCACGACTTCGCGCAAGCGGTTGGCGATGAAACCCGCCTCGATTACCTCTACGTGTTGACCGTCGCCGACATCAACGCCACCAACCCGACGCTGTGGAACTCATGGCGCGCCAGCCTGTTGCGCCAGCTCTACACCGAAACCAAGCGTGCCCTTCGCCGAGGTCTGGAAAACCCGGTGGATCGCGAAGAGCAGATCCGCCAGACCCAAAGCGCCGCGCTGGA
Source organism: Pseudomonas sp. TH10 (assembly GCF_016651255.1). Classification (GTDB taxonomy): domain Bacteria; phylum Pseudomonadota; class Gammaproteobacteria; order Pseudomonadales; family Pseudomonadaceae; genus Aquipseudomonas. Next base: position 10,936 of record NZ_JAEKEG010000014.1, on the reverse strand, counting down.
CATTCTGGTGCGCGGCGGCACCGACCCGGACGACGTCGAACAGTTGTGGGCGCAGTTGGGCGATGACTATTTCCTGCGCCACACTGCAGGCGACGTGGCCTGGCACAGCGACGCAATCCTCCAGCAGCCGGCAGACGGCGGGCCCCTGGTGCTGATCAAGGAAACCACACAGCGCGAGTTCGAGGGCGGTACCCAGATCTTCATCTATGCCCCCGACCAGCACGACTTTTTTGCCGTGACCGTGGCGGCAATGGACCAGCTCAACCTGAACATCCACGACGCCCGGGTTATCACGTCGAGCAGCCAGTTCACCCTCGACACCTACATCGTGCTCGATAACGAAGGCGAATCCATCGGCGACAATCCGGCGCGGGTCAAGCAGATCCGCGAAGGCCTGACCGAAGCGCTGCGTAATCCGGACGACTATCCGACGATCATCCAGCGTCGCGTGCCGCGTCAGCTCAAGCACTTTGCCTTCGCACCCCAAGTGACGATCCACAACGACGCCCAGCGCCCGGTGACAGTGCTGGAACTCACCGCACCGGATCGTCCAGGCCTGCTGGCGCGAATCGGCGGGATCTTCCTGGAGTTCGACCTGTCGCTGCAGAATGCCAAGATTGCGACCTTGGGCGAGCGGGTGGAAGACGTGTTCTTCATCACCGACGCGCATAACCAACCGTTATCCGACCCGTTGCTGTGCAGCCGTTTGCAGGATGCGATCGTTGAGCAACTGAGCGTCAATCAGGAACCGGATATCAAGCTTTCGCGAATCAGTATTTGAATTATCCCCCTGTAGGAGCGAGCCTGCTCGCGATGGCGTGTGGCCATTCAACATCGACAATGACTGACACACCGCAATCGCGAGCAGGCTCACTCCTACATTGAAGAGGCCCCAATGAACAACGCTCTGAACCAGCTCCAGCCCTACCCGTTCGAGAAGCTTCGTGCCTTGCTCGGCACCGTCACGCCGAACCCGGACAAACGCCCGATCGCCCTGTCGATCGGTGAGCCGAAACACCGCTCGCCAGGTTTTGTCGCGGAGGCGCTGGCAAACAGTCTGGATCAGATGGCGGTGTACCCGACCACCCTCGGCATTCCAGCCCTGCGCGAAGCCATCGCCGGCTGGTGCGAGCGTCGTTTCGGCGTGCCGAGCGGCTGGATCGACCCGGCGCGCAACGTGCTGCCGGTCAACGGTACCCGTGAAGCGTTGTTCGCGTTCACCCAGACCGTGGTCAACCGTGGCGACGACGCGCTGGTGGTCAGCCCGAACCCGTTCTATCAAATCTACGAAGGTGCTGCGTTCCTCGCCGGAGCCAAGCCTCACTACCTGCCGTGCCTCGACGAGAACGGCTTCAACCCGGATTTCGATGCGGTTTCGCCGGACATCTGGAAGCGCTGCCAGATCCTGTTCCTGTGCTCGCCGGGCAACCCGACCGGCGCGCTGATCCCGGTCGATGTGCTGAAAAAACTCATCGCCCTGGCTGACGAATACGACTTCGTGATCGCTGCGGACGAGTGCTACAGCGAGCTGTACTTCGACGAACAGACCCCACCCGCCGGTTTGCTCAGCGCCTGCGTGGAACTGGGTCGCCAGGACTTCAAGCGCTGCGTGGTGTTTCACAGCCTGTCCAAGCGTTCCAACCTGCCGGGCCTGCGCTCGGGCTTCGTGGCCGGTGACGCCGACATCCTCAAGGGCTTTTTGCTGTATCGCACCTACCACGGCTGTGCGATGCCTGTGCAGACTCAGTTGGCCAGCGTAGCCGCATGGAATGACGAAGTGCACGTGCGCGCCAACCGCGACCTGTACCGCGAGAAATACGACGCCGTGCTGGCAATCCTCAGCCCGGTGCTGGACGTGCAGCGTCCGGACGGCGGTTTCTACCTGTGGCCGAACGTTGAAGGTGATGACGAGTCGTTTTGCAGCGACCTGTACGCGGAAGAACATGTGACGGTGGTGCCGGGCTCCTACCTGTCCCGCGAAGTGGACGGGTTCAACCCTGGTGCTGGCCGCGTGCGCCTGGCACTGGTTGCGCCGCTGGCCGAGTGCGTCGAGGCCGCTGAACGTATCCGCGCGTTCATCCAAAGCCGCCGCTAAGCGCCTCCGCCCCGGTAGGAGCTGCCGAAGGCTGCGATCTTTTGGCGTCTTCAAGGACGCTGATGAGTCACAGGATCGCAGCCTTCGGCAGCTCCTACCGGGCGGGATCACCATTACTTCACCTGCCCCAAATTGGCCTCGCTCAAATCCAGCTCCGCCAACACCTCACGCAGTACGTCATCGCCAATCTGGTGCTGACGGCTGAGGCTGTACAGTTCCAGTCGCTGCGCCCGCAATGCTTTCAAGCGCATCCGCCGCTCCAGCAAGTCCATCTGGAACGCCAATGCCTGGGCTTCCGCCGAATCGTTGAACACCTCCAGCTGATGCCGGTATTCGGACATGATCCGCGCCTTGAGCTCGGCGGCGAGTGCTGCCTGCGCCGCGTCATGCGGCTTGGCTTCTTCGGCTTCTTCGGCTTCTTCGGCTTCGAGCGCATGGATCGCCGCCTCGGCCGTCTTGCGCCAGGCCTCACGCACTTCATTGCGCCGCTTGTCGTCGGGGCTTTTTTCGATGCCACGCAGGAGCAACGGCAGCGCAATACACGCCGCAATCAGTGACAGCAGGATCACCCCGGCCGCGATGAATATCAGCAAGTCACGTTCCGGGAATGCCACGCCCCCCATCAGCATCGGCACCGACAACACACCCGCCAGCGTGACCGCCCCGCGTACGCCGCCAACGGTCAGTAACCAGCACGAGCGCGCAGTCGGAACCTGCGTCATTTCACCCTTGCCGCGCCAGCGGCGCAGCAGGCCCGACAAGCGCCAGATGCTTTGCACCCACACGAAGCGCAATACCAACAGCACCAGAAAGATTGCCAGCACATCCAGGCAGCGGTAGAGCAAGGTCGGCCACAACGAGGTTTCATGACTGGCAACTGCCTTGATGATGTCCGGCAACTGCAAGCCCAGCAGCAGGAAAATCAAACCGTTGAAAGCGAACTCCAGCAGCGACCAGACGCTGCGATTGAGCAGCCGGGTACTGGTCTGGCGCGGCAGCAGGTCGAGCCAGCTCTGCATCATCCCTGCCGCCACCGCCGACAGGATGCCCGATGCTCCCAGGCGCTCGGCCAGTACGTAGGCGGCGAAGGGCAGCAACAGCATAAACACCACGTGGGTCGCGGGGTCATCCCAGCCGCGCGCGATCATCCAGGAGCGCAGGCGCCCGACCAGCCAGCTCAGCGCAACCCCGACCGCCAGCCCGCCGACCGCCACCAGGACGAATGTCAGGCTCGCATTGGCCAGGGAGAACACGCCGGTGACCGCGGCAGCCAAGGCAAATTTGAACGTCACCAGGCCTGAGGCGTCGTTCATCAGTGCCTCGCCCTGCAACATGTGCATCAATGGCGTCGGCAGCCTGTTCTGCGAAATCGCCGACACCGCCACGGCATCCGTCGGCGACAAGACTGCCGCCAGCGCGAACGCCACCGGCAAGGGAATGCTTGGCAATAGCCAATGAATGAAATAACCGGCGCCCACCACGGTGAACAACACCAGGCCCACTGCCAGCGTCAGGATCGGCCCCCGCAGGCGCCATAGCTCGCGCTTGGGCATCCGCCAGCCATCGGAAAACAACAAAGGCGGCAAAAACAAAAATAGAAACAATTCAGGGTCCAGTGCCACATGCAACCCCAGCGTCGGCCAGGCCAGCAGGGCTCCGGCGCAAATTTGCACCAGCGGCAATGGCAGCGGGATAACCCGCCCCACCAGACGAGAGACACTGACCAGCATGAGCAGGATCAGGACGGTGTAGGCGGTTTGCATAAAGCGTTTTCCCAGGCAATCGACAGCATTGAAGTGCCATATTAGCGGTTTAGACTGCGGGCTGGCCGTTACACCTATGTCGCATCGCGGGCATCAGCATGCCTGACATCCTGCGGGAGCGACCCCGCTCGCAATCGCGGCGTAACATTCGACATGAAGACTGACTGACCCAACGCCATCGCGAGCAGGCTCACCCCACAGGTTTACGCGCTAACCGTAAGGTCATGGCATAATCCGACACCATTTTTCTCCAGCACCTGTAAAGGGGGCGATTCCTTGACCGATTCAAGTAAAACGTTGCACCTTTTCGGCATCAAAGCCTGCGACACCATGAAGAAGGCGCGCACCTGGCTCGATGAACACGCTGTCAGCTATGACTTTCACGATTACAAAACCGCCGGTATCGACCGCGAACACCTGACCCAGTGGTGTGACGAGCACGGCTGGCAAGTGGTGTTGAACCGCGCAGGCACGACCTTTCGCAAACTCGACGACGAACGCAAAGCCGATCTCGACCAATCGAAAGCCATCGAACTGATGCTCGCTCAACCCTCGATGATCAAGCGCCCGGTGCTCGATCTCGGTGACCGAACCCTGATTGGCTTCAAGCCAGATATCTACGCGGCCGCTCTGAAGTAAGCCAGCCCGTTCAATTTTGTAGAGGTATTCACATGTCCAACTCCCTGTTCAGCATCGCTTTCGGCGTCGGCACCCAGAATCGTCAAGGCGCATGGCTGGAAGTGTTTTACCCTCAGCCGCTGTTGAATCCGTCGGCCGAACTGGTGGCTGCCGTCGCGCCAATTCTCGCTTACAGCGAAGGCAACCAGGCCATCACCTTCACCACCGCGCAGGCTGCGCAACTGGCTGAAGCCGTGAAGGGCATCGACCCGGTACAAGGCAAGCTGCTGACCCGTCTGGCCGAGAGCCACAAACCGCTGGTCGCCACCCTGCTGGCTGAAGACGCGCAGTTGACCTCGACGCCTGAGGCCTACCTCAAGCTGCACCTGCTGTCGCACCGTCTGGTCAAGCCGCATGGCCTGAATCTGGCCGGGATCTTCCCGCTGCTGCCGAACGTAGCCTGGACCAGCCAGGGCGCGATCGACCTGAGCGAACTGACCGAAATGCAACTGGAAGCCCGTCTGCGTGGCGAGCTGCTGGAAGTGTTCTCGGTAGACAAATTCCCGAAGATGACCGACTACGTCGTACCGGCCGGCGTGCGCATCGCTGATGCCGCCCGTCTGCGCCTGGGCGCTTATGTCGGTGAAGGCACCACCGTGATGCACGAAGGTTTCATCAACTTCAACGCTGGCACCGAAGGCCCGGGCATGATCGAAGGCCGCGTATCCGCTGGCGTCTTCGTCGGCAAGGGTTCGGACCTGGGCGGCGGTTGCTCGACCATGGGCACCCTGTCGGGCGGTGGCAACATCGTGATCAAGGTTGGCGAAGGCTGCCTGATCGGCGCCAACGCCGGTATCGGTATTCCGTTGGGCGACCGCAACACTGTTGAGTCGGGCCTGTACGTCACCGCCGGCACCAAGGTTGCTTTGCTGGACGAGAACAACAACCTGGTCAAAGTCGTGAAGGCGCGTGAGCTGGCGGGTCAGACCGACCTGCTGTTCCGTCGCAATTCTGAAACCGGTGCTGTGGAATGCAAAACCCACAAATCGGCGATCGAACTGAACGAAGCGCTGCACGCTCACAACTAAGCTGCGCCATTAACATGTAGGAGCGAGCTCGCTCGCGAACAACGCTAGGGCAACGCGGTTATTCAGGTAGCCCGAGTTATCGTTGACGTCCATCGCGAGCAAGCTCGCTCCTACAGGTGCACAGTCAATTCTGCAGGAGCGAGCTCGCTTGTGAAAAACGCTTGGGCAACGCGGTTATTCAGGTAGCCAGAGTTATCGTTGACGTCCATCGCGAGCAAGCTCGCTCCTACAACGGGTTTGGCATTTTCCCGCCCATGTTTTGCAGGGCCCATTTGCATGATGATTCCCTCCCCCTGGCGTGGCGATTTCCCGGCCATCGCCGCGCTGCAACGACAAGACCAGACCTATCTGGACAACGCCGCCACCACACAAAAACCGCAAGCCCTGCTCGACGCACTGACGCATTACTACGCCAATGGCGCAGCCAACGTGCATCGTGCGCAACACCTACCCGGCGCTCACGCGACGCAGGCGTTCGAGGACAGTCGGCTGAAGGTTGCCCAGTGGCTGAATGCCGGTGACAGCGGGCAGATCATCTTTACCCACGGCGCCACCTCCGCTTTGAATCTCCTGGCCTATGGCCTGGAGCACTCATTCCAGCCGGGCGACGAAATCGTTATCAGCGCCCTGGAGCATCACGCTAACCTGCTGCCATGGCAGCAACTGGCCCATCGCCACAAGCTGAAGCTGGTGATCCTGCCACTCGACAACGACGGCCTCATCGACCTGGACGCCGCCGCCCTGCTCATCGGCCCGAGCACTCGCCTGCTGGCCGTCAGCCAGCTGTCCAACGTGCTGGGCGCCTGGCAACCGTTACCCGCCCTGTTGGCCCTGGCACGGAGCCACGGCGCCATCACCGTAGTCGATGGCGCCCAGGGGATCGTTCACGGTCGCCACGATGTGCAGGCCCTGGGTTGCGACTTTTATGTGTTTTCCAGCCACAAGCTGTACGGTCCGGATGGCCTCGGTGTGCTGTTTGGCCGGCATGAAGCACTGTTACATCTGCGCCATTGGCAATACGGCGGCGAGATGGTGCTCGATGCCAATTATCACGACGCTCGTTTTCGTCCCGCGCCCCTGGGTTTCGAAGCCGGCACACCGCCGATCGCCAGCGTCATCAGGCTCGGCGCCACCCTGGATTATCTGGCAGGGCTGGATCAGGACGCCGTGTCGGCTCATGAAGCCGCCCTGCACGATTATTTGCTCAAGGGCCTGCAAGCCCGCAACGGCATTCGCCTGCTGGGCAAACCGCAACTGGCCCTGGCCAGCTTTGTGGTCGAGGGTGTGCATAACTCGGATCTGGCGCACCTGTTGACCGAACAGGGGATTGCCGTGCGCGCGGGTCATCACTGCGCCATGCCGTTGCTGAAGAGTCTTGAACTGGCCGGCGCGATCCGGGTGTCGTTGGCGCTGTACAACGACTCCGATGATCTGGAGCGCTTCTTTGAAGCCCTGGACCAGGCCCTGGAGTTGCTGCGATGACCCTGCCAGCGGACGGCCGTCACGGGCGCTGGCCACCTTCAAGGAAGCTGCAGGCTGGGAACAACGCGCGCGGCTGTTGATGCAGTGGGGCGACCGCCTGCCTTCACTCAGTGATGAGGACAAAGTCGACGCGCAACCGGGTGCATGGCTGTGAGAGTCAGGTGTGGCTGGTGGGATCGTTGCGCGACGGTCATTGGCAATTCAGCGCCAGCAGCGATGCGCGGATGATTCGCGGGTTGGTGGCGTTGTTGCTGTTGCGGGTTAACGGCTTGTCTGCCGCTGAGTTACAGCAAGTTGATCTGCCAGACTGGTTTAATCAACTGGGACTGTAGCCGGCAGCTCTCGCCCTCGCGCAGCAATGGCCTGCAATGCAGTGCCTGCGGCGCATGAATGAACTGTTAAGCGCCGCAAGGCTGCGAGCTTTAGCTCCGGCGCCCACTTGCCGACACTAAATGATCAAAAGGTCGCTAGCCTTCGCGCAGCTCCACAAGTCTCTATGCCTCGGGTTTGACCCGCTCTGCCGGGCGCCGGACGCCAGCCACAATTTTGTCCACAGCCTTGGTTGCCGCGACCATGCCGAACGTCGCCGTGACCATCATCACCGCACCAAACCCGCCCGCGCAGTCCAGCTTCACGCCATCGCCGACAAAACTCTTCTGCAAACAAATGCTGCCATCCGGCTTCGGATAACGCAGTTGCTCGGTGGAAAACACGCACGGCACGCTGTAATGACGGGTCATCGTGCGCGAAAAACTGTAGTCGCGGCGTAGGGTCGAACGCACTTTCGAGGCCAACGGATCATTGAACGTGCGGTTGAGGTCACACACCTGAATCAGCGTCGGATCAATCTGCCCGCCCGCGCCGCCGGTGGTAATGATCTGGATCTTGCGGCGTTTGCACCAAGCAATCAGCGCTGCCTTGGCGTTGACCGCGTCGATGCAGTCGATCACGCAGTCGATGTTTGGCAAGATGTATTCGGCCATGGTCTCGCGGGTGACGAAGTCTGCCACCGCGTGCACCGTACAATCGGGTTGATCCCGCGCAAGCGCTCGGCCATCACCTCAACCTTGGGCTTGCCCACGGTGCTGTCCAGCGCATGCAACTGGCGGTTGGCGTTGCTGACACAAACGTCGTCCAGATCAAACAGCGAAATCTCGCCGACGCCACAACGGGCCATGGCTTCCGCCGCCCAGGAACCAACGCCACCGACGCCGACAATCGCCACATGGGCCGCGCGCAAGCGCTCCAGGCCTTCGATGCCATACAAACGGGCGATGCCTGCAAACCGCGGATCTTCTGTACTCATGACCATTACCCCAAAAACCGGCGCGCATTATAGGGCTACACAGCGACAAGTTTTAAGCTTCCAGCTACAAGTGTAAGAACTTAAGTCAAAGTCGGCTGCCCAATGTCGGGCATTTCCCTATCAGATGTACGACTGGCGAACTGCCGGTGTAGGATGCGCGCCCCTCGGGCGTATAGCCGACCGATCCTTCGTTCCACAGCCTTTGGAACCCGAAATAGCTATGTCATCGCGTAAATTTGGACTCAACCTGGTGGTGGTTCTGGCAATCGCCGCCCTGTTCACCGGTTTCTGGGCACTGATCAACCGCCCGGTCTCCGCGCCCAACTGGCCGGAGCAGATCTCCGGTTTCTCCTATTCGCCATTTCAGCAGGGACAATTCCCACAGAAGGATCAGTATCCGTCTGACGACGAGATGCGCCGCGATCTGGAGATCATGAGCAAGCTGACCGACAACATCCGCATCTACTCGGTCGACGGCTCCCTACAGGACATCCCGAAACTGGCTGAAGAGTTCGGCCTGCGCGTGACCCTGGGGATCTGGATCAGCCCCGACCAGGAACGTAACGAACGGGAAATCCAGCGCGCCATCGAACTGGCCAACACCTCGCGCAGCGTGGTTCGCGTGGTGGTCGGCAACGAAGCGATCTTCCGCAAGGAAATCACCGCCGAACAACTGAGCGTGCTGCTTGATCGCGTGCGCGCGGCGGTGAAAGTGCCGGTGACCACGTCCGAGCAATGGCACGTCTGGGAAGAACACCCGGAGCTGGCCAAGCACGTTGACCTGATCGCCGCGCACGTTCTGCCGTACTGGGAATTCATTCCGGTGGATAAAGCCGGGCAGTTCGTCTTCGACCGTGCTCGCGATCTGAAAAAACTCTTCCCGAAAAAACCGCTGCTGCTCTCCGAAGTGGGCTGGCCGAGCAACGGCCGCATGCGCGGTGGTGCCGACGCGTCGCCGGCGGATCAGGCGATTTACCTGCGTAATCTGGTCAACAAGCTCAACCGCCAAGGCTTCAACTATTTCGTGATCGAAGCGTTCGACCAGCCGTGGAAGGCCAGCGACGAAGGCTCGGTCGGCGCGTATTGGGGCGTGTTCAACGCCGCGCGTCAGCAGAAATTCAACTTTGAAGGCCCGGTGGTGGCGATCCCGCAATGGCGCGTGTTGGCCATCGGTTCGGTGGTGTTGGCGCTATTGTCGCTGACCCTGCTGATGATCGACGGCTCGGCGCTGCGTCAGCGTGGGCGGATTTTCCTGACCTTTATCGCCTTCCTGTGTGGGTCGGTGCTGGTGTGGATCGGTTACGACTACAGCCTGCAATACAGCACGTGGTTCAGCCTGACGGTGGGCTTCCTGTTGGCGCTGGGTGCGCTCGGGGTGTTCATCGTCTTGCTGACCGAGGCGCATGAACTGGCCGAAGCGGTGTGGATTCACAAACGTCGGCGCGAGTTCCTGCCGGTCGAGGGCGACTCCAACTATCGCCCGAAAGTCTCGATCCACGTGCCCTGCTACAACGAGCCGCCGGAGATGGTCAAACAGACCCTCGACGCGCTGGCCGCGCTCGATTACCCGGACTACGAAGTCCTGATCATCGACAACAACACCAAGGATCCGGCGGTGTGGGAGCCGGTGCGCGATTACTGCGCCACCCTCGGCCCGCGCTTCAAGTTCTTCCACGTATCCCCGCTGGCCGGTTTCAAGGGCGGCGCGCTGAACTACCTGATTCCGCACACCGCCAAGGATGCCGAAGTCATCGCCGTGATCGACTCCGATTACTGCGTGCACCCGAAATGGCTCAAGCACATGGTGCCGCACTTCGCCGACCCGAAAATCGCTGTGGTGCAGTCGCCGCAGGATTATCGCGACCAGAACGAAAGCACCTTCAAGAAGCTCTGCTACGCCGAATACAAAGGCTTCTTCCATATCGGCATGGTCACTCGTAACGACCGTGACGCGATCATTCAGCACGGCACCATGACCATGACGCGTCGTTCAGTTCTGGAAGAACTGGGCTGGGCCGACTGGTGCATCTGCGAAGACGCCGAACTCGGTCTGCGCGTATTCGAAAAAGGTCTGTCGGCGGCGTATTACCACGACAGCTACGGCAAGGGGCTGATGCCGGATACCTTTATCGACTTCAAGAAGCAGCGTTTCCGCTGGGCCTATGGTGCGATTCAGATTATCAAGCGGCACACAGCAAGCCTGTTGCGCGGCAAGGACACTGAACTGACCCGCGGCCAGCGTTACCACTTCCTCGCGGGCTGGCTACCGTGGGTGGCGGACGGCATGAATATCTTCTTCACGGTCGGCGCCCTGTTGTGGTCGGCGGCGATGATCATCGTGCCCCAGCGGGTCGATCCACCGCTGTTGATTTTCGCGATTCCGCCCCTGGCACTGTTCGTGTTCAAGGTCGGCAAGATCATCTTCCTGTACCGCCGCGCGGTCGGGGTGAATCTCAAGGATGCCTTCTGCGCGGCACTGGCAGGGCTGGCGTTGTCCCACACCATCGCCAAAGCGGTGCTGTACGGGTTCTTCACCAGCAGCATTCCGTTCTTCCGTACGCCGAAAAATGCCGACAACCACGGC
>NZ_JAEKEG010000013.1 GCF_016651255.1 Pseudomonas sp. TH10 | reverse complement strand
CCGTGGTACGTGGTCAACAAGCAGACCTACGGCACCCCGTATCAGTGGGGTCCGAACGTATTGATGTACAACACCAACGTATTCAAGACCGCGCCGACCAGTTGGAACGTGGTGTTCGCCGCGCAGGATCTGCCCGACGGCAAGCCGAACAAAGGCCGCGTGCAAGCTTATGACGGCCCGATCTACATCGCCGACGCGGCGCTGTATCTGAAGTCGACCAAGCCTGAATTGGGCATCAAGGATCCGTACCAACTGACCGAAGATCAGTACAAAGCCGTGCTTGATCTGTTGCGTGCGCAGCAGCCGCTGATCCACCGCTACTGGCACGACACCACGGTGCAGATGAGCGACTTCAAAAACGAAGGCGTGGTCGCTTCCAGCGCATGGCCGTATCAGGTCAACGGTCTGATGAACGAAAAACAGCCTATCGCCTCCACCATCCCGCAAGAAGGCGCTACGGGCTGGGCCGACACCACCATGTTGCACGCCGAGGCCAAGCACCCGAACTGCGCGTACAAGTGGATGGACTGGTCGCTGAAACCGAAAGTCCAGGGTGATGTGGCGGCGTGGTTCGGTTCGTTGCCGGCGGTGCCGGTAGCGTGCAAGGAGAGCGAACTGCTCGGTGCTGAAGGTTGCAAGACCAACGGGTTTGATCAGTTCGACAAGATCGCCTTCTGGAAAACCCCGCAGGCTGAGGGCGGCAAGTTCGTGCCGTATAGCCGCTGGACCCAGGATTACATCGCGATCATGGGCGGTCGTTAAGCCTTCTTGAGATCAAAAGATCATCCGATCGCGGCGCGAGCCTCCAGCACCGTCAATCTTGCGTCCTCTGCAAATCGTGCAGGAGCTGCCGCAGGCTCGGGCCGCGTTCGGACGATCTTTTCGATAACACCACCGATTCAATTTTTATAGAAAGCCCGCTTTACCGGAGCACCGCACCATGACCCTTGCAGTCCAGTTCACCAACGTTTCCCGACAGTTCGGCGAGGTGAAGGCCGTTGACCGGGTTTCCATCGATATCCAGGACGGCGAGTTCTTTTCCATGCTCGGCCCTTCCGGCTCGGGCAAAACCACCTGCCTGCGCCTGATCGCCGGGTTCGAGCAACCGAGCGCCGGCTCGATCCGCATTCACGGCGCCGAAGCGGCCGGTTTGCCGCCGTACCAACGTGACGTCAACACGGTGTTTCAGGATTACGCGCTGTTCCCGCACATGAACGTCCTCGACAACGTCGCCTACGGGTTGAAGGTCAAAGGCGTCGGCAAAACCGAACGGCATAAACGCGCGGAAGAAGCCTTGGACATGGTAGCCCTCGGCGGTTACGGCGCACGCAAACCGGTGCAACTGTCTGGCGGCCAACGCCAGCGTGTCGCCCTCGCCCGCGCCTTGGTCAACCGTCCGCGCGTGTTGTTGCTGGATGAACCTTTGGGCGCGCTGGATCTGAAACTGCGTGAGCAAATGCAAAGCGAATTGAAGAAGCTGCAACGCCAACTCGGCATCACCTTCATCTTCGTCACCCACGATCAAACCGAAGCGCTGTCGATGTCCGATCGCGTGGCCGTGTTCAACAAGGGCCGCATCGAGCAGGTCGACACGCCGCGAAATCTGTACATGAAACCGACCACCACATTCGTGGCTGAATTCGTCGGCACCTCGAACGTGATTCGTGGTGATCTGGCCCGCCAAATCAGCGGTCATCCGCAGCCGTTTTCGATTCGTCCGGAGCACGTGCGTTTCGCGGAAGGCCCGTTGGCCAGTCATGAAATCGAAGTCAGCGGTCTGCTCCATGACATCCAGTACCAGGGCAGCGCCACCCGTTATGAATTGAAGCTGGAAAACGGTCAGACCCTGAGCATCAGTCACGCCAACAATCAGTGGATCGACAGCAGCGCGCAACATCAGACCGGCCAGCGCCTGAGCGCACGGTGGGCGCGGGAAGCGATGATTCCACTGCACGACCATGCAGTCGGCGGGGTGTGAGATGAACACCTTGGCTATCTCCCAAACCCCGTCGGGTGGCTCGCCGTTGCGCAGGTTTTCCAACCTGCTCTACCGCAAGCCGAATCTGTATCTGTCGATGCTGCTGGTGCCGCCGCTGCTGTGGTTCGGCGCGATTTATCTGGGCTCGCTGCTGGTGCTGTTGTGGCAGGGTTTCTACACCTTCGACGACTTCACCATGGCGGTCACTCCGGACCTTACCCTGGCCAATTTTGCCGCGCTGTTTCAGCCGTCGAACTTCGACATCATCCTGCGCACGCTGAGCATGGCCATCGTCGTATCGATCGCCAGCGCCATCGTCGCGTTCCCGATTGCCTACTACATGGCGCGCTATACCACCGGCAAAACCAAGGCGTTTTTCTACATCGCGGTGATGATGCCGATGTGGGCGAGTTACATCGTCAAGGCGTATGCGTGGACGTTGCTGTTGGCCAAGGGCGGAGTGGCGCAATGGTTCGTGCAGCACCTGGGGCTGGAACCGGTATTGCAGTTCATTCTGGGGATTCCCGGCGTCGGCGGCAGCACCTTGTCGACCTCCCATCTGGGACGGTTCATGGTGTTTGTCTACATCTGGCTGCCGTTCATGATTCTGCCGATTCAAGCGTCGCTGGAACGTCTGCCGCCGTCGCTGTTGCAGGCTTCCGCCGACCTCGGCGCGAAGCCTCGTCAGACGTTTATGCAGGTGATTTTGCCGCTGTCGATTCCGGGGATTGCCGCGGGTTCGATCTTCACGTTTTCGCTGACTTTGGGCGACTTCATCGTGCCGCAGCTGGTGGGGCCGCCTGGGTACTTCGTCGGCAGCATGGTCTACGCCCAGCAAGGGGCGATCGGCAACATGCCGATGGCCGCCGCCTTCACCCTGGTACCGATCGTGCTGATCGCCATTTACCTGTCTATCGTCAAACGCCTGGGGGCCTTCGATGCACTCTAATTCAGACAAGCAGGGGAGAAAGCTTCATTAGGCTTGAGAATCGCAGCCTGGGGCGGGTTGGTGTTTCTGCACTTCCCGATCCTGATCATATTTCTTTACACCTTCAACACGGAGGAAGCGGCGTTCAGCTTTCCACCGAAGGGTTTCACGCTGCACTGGTTCAGCGTCGCTTTTTCGCGGCCTGATGTTCTAGAGGCAATCAAGCTTTCATTGCAGATCGCAGCCATCGCCACACTGATTGCAATGGTGCTCGGTACGTTGGCTTCGGCAGCGTTGTACCGCCGCGATTTCTTCGGCAAACAGGGCATTTCACTGATGCTGATTTTGCCGATTGCATTGCCGGGGATCATCACCGGGATCGCGCTGCTAGCGACGTTCAAGACGCTGGGGATCGAGCCGGGGATGTTCACCATCATCGTTGGCCACGCGACCTTCTGCGTGGTGATCGTCTACAACAACGTCATCGCCCGCTTGCGCCGTACTTCGCACAGTTTGATCGAGGCCTCGATGGACCTCGGCGCCGATGGCTGGCAGACCTTTCGCTACATCGTCCTGCCGAACCTGGGCTCGGCATTGCTGGCTGGCGGCATGCTCGCGTTTGCCCTGTCGTTCGACGAAATCATCGTGACCACCTTTACCGCTGGCCACGAACGCACCTTGCCGCTGTGGCTGCTCAACCAACTGAGCCGGCCACGGGATGTGCCGGTGACCAATGTCGTCGCGATGCTGGTGATGATGGTGACCATGCTGCCGATCCTGGGCGCTTACTACCTGACTCGCGGCGGCGAAAGCGTTGCGGGCAGTGGCGGGAAATAGTCCCAGGACTGACACAACAATCCCTTGTAGGAGCG